>CAYZQU010000005.1:18820-24094 GCA_964480645.1 uncultured Ruminococcus sp.
CATAAGCATTTCCACGGGCGGCATATAATTTCCGTTTTCCCAACGCGAGATTGTCTTGTTTGATGTTCCAAGCTGTTCCGCCGCTTGCTCCTGAGTAATATTTTTTTCGTGGCGAAGCTGAGCCAGGAATTTCCCGATTTTTATGGTATCCATATTTATCACCTCTTATTACTATTTGCAAATCCGAAACCGCACTTGCATTTTGGATTTGCATACATCGCCGGTAGGTTTACTTTTTTTATACAATATTTGCGTGAAAATGTACAGGACAAAAAAAGCGAACGGCATTGGACAACGAAAAATCGGCAACAAAATTGTTGCCGATAAACGTGATTTAACATCAGAATTACATATCATCATTACTGCTGTTGAAACGTGAACCGAAAATATCTCCACCGAAGTCCGCAGGTTCTTCGGGAATTGCCGCTCCGTCAGCCGGTTTCTCTTCAGCTGCCGATTCCGGAACCGCGTCCGCCACAGCCTTTGCAAGTGACGGCTCGTCCTCAACGTCCATATCCTCGTCGAAATCGTAATCCCAATCGTCGTCAATATCGTCGCTGTCCCAATCGTCGTAGTAATTTTCCTCGTTTTCTTTGTCGAGCTTCTTTTTGGTGATGTAAGTTGCCGCCGCGATACCTCCCGCAACCGCCAACGCTCCTACCAGAAAAATTCCAAATGCTTTCATAGCCTTTCCTCCTGTTGATTTAATACCGTTTTCTCGGATTAAGATACGGCAAGTCCGAATTTTGTTCCGCTTATATTATAGTAAACGTCAAATAAATTTGCCGTTTACTATAAAAAATGATTTAAATTGCCTCGCGCATACGTTCGCTGCGCGAACTCCGCGCGTATCGGCATATAATAAACGACAATTATTGTCGTTTATTATATTATACACCTTTTGCAAAAAAAATGCAAGAGCTATTAGAAATTTTAGGCATTTTACACAAATTTGTTATACATTTCCCGTCAAATTCATCAAAACGGAAATTGCGGCGATTGGCGCGGTCTCGCACCGCAGAATCCGCTTGCCGAGCGACACGGAAACGAATCCCAGTTCCGCGAGAAAATCCGCTTCGGACGGTTCAAATCCGCCCTCACTGCCGATTACAATATCCACATCCCGCTTGAACTCGCTCACTGCAACGGATAACGGAGTTTCGGCGCACTCGTAAAACAGGATTTTTGTGCTATCTTCACTAAGGAGCGTTCTGAGCTTGGAAAGCTCCACAGCGTTCCCAACGGTGGGGATAATTCCGCGACCGCACTGCTTTGCCGCTTCCAGCGCGATTTTCTGGAATCGCGGCAGTTTGCGTTTCAGCGATTTTTCGTCCGGGCGGGAAACACAGCGTTTGGTAAAAACAGGGACAACCTCCGACGCGCCGCATTCCACCGCTTTTTGAACGATAAAATCCATCTTATCCCCCTTTGGAAACGCCTGAAACAACCTCAGTCGGATTGACGGTTCGGCTTGATTCACTGATTTCTCCAGAATATGGAAAACACAGTTTTCCACTGTGGAACTGTCAAGTTTCGCGAGATAATCCGTGCCGTTTCCATCACATAATACTGCTATATCACCCTTACGCATTCTCAGCACCACCGAAATGTGCCGCGCGTCCTCGCCGTTGACCATCGCTGTTTCATCGTTTATGTTTTCCGTAAAAAAGCGCGGATAGCGCCAACGTTCCTGTTTTAATTCGATACTCATAATACGCTCCTAATTCCACCCAAATTCGTCCGTAGAACCGAACAGCTTTATTACGCCATCACGGAACTGTTTGTGTTCCGGGCGCGACAAATCCGCGTCGGAGGTCAGAATCTCATCGGCAAGCCGCTCTATTTCCGGCAGAATTCCCGAATCGTCCGCGAGGTCCGCGACCTTCATTGACGGCAATCCGTGCTGTTCGCGTCCGAAAAAATTTCCCGGACCGCGAAGCTGCAAATCAATATCCGCGATTTTATAGCCGTCCGTGTTATCCTTCATCGCCGTCATTCGCGCGGCGGTGTACTCGCTTTTGTTGTCGGTCATAAGTATGCAGTAGCTCTGTTCCGAGCCGCGCCCCACGCGTCCGCGAAGCTGATGAAGCTGTGACAATCCGAACTGCTCGGCGTTCTCGATCAGCATAACCACCGCGTTCGGAACGTCAATGCCCACTTCGATTACAGTTGTGGAAACCAGCAGTTTAAGTTTGTTATCGCGGAAATCGTTCATGACCGCGTCTTTGTCAACCTGTTTCATCTTACCATACAGCAAGCCAGTGGGAATTCCCGCAAATTCGTTTGCCGTAAGGGTATTGTAATACTCGATCGCGCTTTTTTTATCGCTGTCATCGGTCTGCTGTACGCGCGGACACACGATAAACGCTTGCCGCCCCTCCGCGATATGCTTCTTGATAAAGTTGTATACGCGCGTGCGGAAACTCGAATCCACGGCGTAAGTCTTTATCGGAATTCTGCCCTTGGGCATTTCATTCAGTACGGAAACGTCCAGATCGCCGTACATAATCAGCGCGAGCGTACGCGGAATAGGCGTTGCGGACATCGCCATTATGTGAGGATTAACTGTATCCGCGCCTTTTTCCGCGAGCATTGAACGTTGAGAAACCCCGAACCTGTGCTGTTCGTCCACGATTACAAGTCCCAGACGCTTAATCTTCACGGACTTCTGAATCAGCGCGTGAGTGCCCACCAACACATCAATTTCGCCGTTTTCGGCAGCGGAGCGAACTTCTCGCTTCTCGGCGGCGGTCATACTGCCCGAAAGCAATCCCACTCTTAACCCAAGCGGATTCAAAAATCCGCCGAAGGTTTCAAAATGCTGTTTGGCGAGAACCTCCGTAGGTGCCATAACCAATGTCACAAATCCGTTGCAGTGCGCGAAATACGCTGCCGCCGCCGCAACCAACGTCTTACCCGAACCGACGTCGCCCTGAATCAGCCTGTTCATCGGGTACATACGCTTCATATCGGCAATGCAGTCGTTTACGGCGTTCATCTGAGCGTTGGTCGGCGTGAACGGAATTCCCGCATAGAATTTGTTCATATCCACGTCTGTCATTACCGCGCCCGAAAGGATTCTTCCGTGGTTTTTAATCTGCGACAAGCCAAGCTTGAGAATCAAAAGCTCCTCGAAAACAAGCCGCCGCCGCGCCTCCTCATACTCCGCGCGGGTTTTGGGAAAGTGGATTTTACGCATTGCCTCGTCCGCGCCGATAAGTCCGAACCGCGTAACAATGCTTTCGGGGAGAGTTTCCGCGCGCCTTATCAATGATAATGCGGTTTTCATATTCGCGGTAATTGTGTTGTTCGTAAGTCCCGCCGTTAACGGGTATTTCGGGGATAATCCCGCCGAATCGGGCGGCAGAAACTGCGGAGAGGAAACCTCCTTATTCAGCGGAGAGCCGCCTATTTTTCCGTAAAAAACGTAATCCGCGCCGATTTTCAGCATATCGAACGCGAATTTCGTATTGAAAAACACCGCCGTAATCTCGCGGGAATCGGCGTTCAAAATTGCCTTATATACCTGGATTCTCCCCGCATACGAACGCGGATAGAGCTTTTGTTCCACAGTAGCTCGAAAAACGCCGACTTCACCTATTTCCAGCTCATCGACGCTTTTCAGGTCGGTAAAGTCCACATAGTCGCGCGGATAGTACTCCGTAAGCTGTTCTGCACTTTCAATGCCAAGCTTTTTGTACAACTCCGCGCGCTTTGGACCTACGCCCTTCAAATAGGTAATTTCCATCATTCCACTGAGATTATATAATAGTATACGGGCTGACCGCCGTTTACAAACACAATGTCGATATCGCCGCTGATTTTACTCCTCAGCGTTTCATACGCCGCGTTCGCGTCCTCCTCGGTAACATCCGAGCCGTACATAACGGTGATATAGCTCGATGAGGAGCTTACAAGCCGCCGTGTCAGCTTAACAAGCGCCTTGGTAAGATTACGCTCCGCGAACACAATTTTTCCATTGTCCATCGCGAGGATTTCGCCCTGCTTGATTTTGTGTCCGTCATACTCGCTGTCCCGCACAGCGAATGTAATCTGTCCGCTGCCTACGCGGTCGATAGAATCCGTCATCTCGCTGCGATTGGTCTTGAAATCCGCTTCGGAATTGAAATTCATCATCGCGGTGATTCCTTGTGGAATAGTGCGCGTCTGAAGCACGCATACATTTCTGTCCGCAAGCCCCACAGCCTGCTCCGCCGCCATAATGATGTTCTTGTTATTAGGCAACACAAATACATTTCTCGCAGGTGTCTGCTCAATGGCTTCAAGAATATCCTCGGTGGAGGGGTTCATCGTCTGACCGCCGCGAACCACATTATCTACGCCCAAATCCTTGAACAGAGCTTCGATTCCCGCTCCCGCCGCAACCGCCACGAAACCGATTTCGTTCACCGGCTCTACCGGCAGTTTGCGGTTCACCTGCGCCGCCTTGTCCGCTTTAACAACATTATTGTGCTGTTCACGCATATTCTCAATCTTCATTTTGGTAAGCTCACCGAATTTCAAGCCTTCTTCCAGTGCCTTACCGGGGTGATTCGTATGAACGTGAACCTTGATGATGTCCTCATCGTCTACCACGACCACGCTGTCACCAATGGTTTCCAGATACGCGCGCAAAGCCGTGGAATCCTTGCCGGAGCTGCTTTTCTGTACGATAAATTCCGTGCAGTACGCGAACTTTATCTCTTGCTCGGCGGCTGCGACAGCCGCAGGAGCCTGAGGCTTCACAGCGTCTGCGGACTTTACTGCCGCGCCGCCGCTGATAACCGCATACATTCCCTCGAGAATCACTATAAAGCCCATTCCGCCAGCGTCCACAACTCCAGCCTTTTTCAGCGCGGGCAGCAGCTCGGGGGTTCTGTCAAGAGACTTCTTCGCTTCAACAATATACTGCTCCAGAAATTCCGCCACGGAAATATCCGCTTTCGCGAGAGCCGCTGTGTTCTCATAAGCCTCTCGGGATACGGTCAGAATCGTACCCTCGGTGGGCTTCATTACCGACTTATACGCCGCGTCCACGCCGATTTTCAGTGCTGCGGACATATCCTCGGCGCTTACCGTTTCCTTGCCCGAAAGCCCCTTGGAAAGCCCACGGAACAGCAGTGAGAGAATTACTCCCGAATTTCCGCGCGCGCCGCGCAACATCGCGGACGCCGCCTTTTTCGCAACCTCGCCGGCAGTTGCGCCGTCGGGGGTGTTTTCCAAATCACCAATCGCGTTCCGATTAGTAATAGACATATTGGTGCCCGTGTCGCC
>CAYZQU010000006.1:0-23877 GCA_964480645.1 uncultured Ruminococcus sp.
CGTCCGCTTTCCTCCCACAGAGAGGCGGGCATTACCACAGGAAACAGAACCTCCTGACCGTCAATTTTATCCATTTCCTCACGGATTATCTGCTCGATTTTACGGGTAACACGTTTAAGCGGCGGAAAATTTGAATATATTCCATTAGCTACATATTTTATGTAGCCGCCGCGCACCATCAGCGCGTGGCTGTCGATAAGGCAGTCCGAGGGACGCTCCTTAAAACGGTCTCCGACAAGATTAATTAATTTCATTTTTTCGTCTCCTTAACAATTAGGTATAATTGTCCATTACAGTGCGGACATTGTTATAAAACAATTCCGCTTTAATTTTACCACAAAATCAACCAAATGTCAAGGGGAAATTTTTTAGCGTGTTCACATTTTGAACAACATGAACACGCTAAATACTATAAAAAATTTGAAAAATTAGTAAAGCTGTTTGTCTTTGAAACACTGTCCGCATGCATATATACGTCCATACAAGTAATCCCTTCTTTTTCGTACACATACTCAAAACAAGGCAGTATATTCTCTTTCGGGTTTTCACAAAATCCGTTTGCCCGCAAAAACTCAAGTATTTTTTTATAGGCATTGGGAATACGGCTAAACGCTGCCGCAAAAGGATCGTATATTGTAATTGCCGCATACTCGGCGTTATCCTGATTAAAAAATTCCACGCCGGGACAATCTGTTTCAAAGCTCTCCGGCAAAATATAAGCCGCAACATATCCGCGAAGACCAAACCTGTTTTGCAATTCGGGTGAAACAAATGGAAAATCCCATCCAATCCTCTTTGCGTCGGGCTGACATTTCAACAACCCCGACCGTTGCGCCCAATTATCCATATATGCGTTCACATCATCCTCCGGATTCGGCGTAATCATAACATATCTCGCCATTCTGCACGCTTTTACCTTTTTGATTGTTATTTCCGAATAAATCCCATCACAGTCGCCCATATCTTCTTTTACCAAAGCGTCCAAGCCGCAGGAAAACAAATCGCTTAAAGCGGTTAGCTTATTTAGTTCGGGTACTATTTCGTCCGATTCCCATCTGGATATTGTCTGTCGGGAAACAGACATAATCTCGGCTAATCCCTCTTGTGTGATATTCTTTTGCTTTCTCAAATACCGAATATTTTTTCCTAAACCCATAGCCTTTCTCCTTTAAAGCACATTTTTATGAATAAGCATATATTCCAACGAAACCCTTATGCTTATAGATTTATTATATCATAAAAAAACAAAGAATTCCACCACGCCACAAACGCTATTTTAAGCGTATAATGTCAGCCAACGGTTTACATTTCCGAAAAACACTTAGAGCCTGTTTAGTATCTCGCCATACACATCTTGCTTGTATCTTTTTCAGCATACTTAGGCAATTTTTCTTGAAGTACATACAGTACATCGGCGAAAAATTGCCGTCGTCTGCTGAAAAACCTACTGCGCAATCTGCGCATGTCGAGATACTAAACAGGCTCTCAGAATCGGCGATTGAGAAGCTCTTTCGTAAGGTCGGCAAGGAACTCGTTATCATCAAACACACTAAGCTGCTCCAATGCCTGTTCGGTAAGCTGCCGAGCCTTCTCATGGGCGTTCTCAAGTCCCGCCGCGCTGACATAAGTATATTTTCCGTCCGCCGCGTCGCT
Source organism: uncultured Ruminococcus sp. (assembly GCA_964480645.1). Lineage (GTDB taxonomy): Bacteria > Bacillota > Clostridia > Oscillospirales > Ruminococcaceae > CAG-115. Next base: position 1,654 of record CAYZQU010000006.1, read on the forward strand.
GCCTACGGGCTTTCCGAGAGTTTTCTCATCGGCGGTAACGTCCAGAATATCGTCCACAATCTGGAAAGCAAGCCCCAAACGCTGACCGTAGCTTCCCGCAGCGAGTTGTTCCGCAGCTCCCGCGCCCGCAGCTATACACCCCGCGCGGCAGCAGAACTCAAGCAACGCTCCCGTTTTCATTCGGTACATCTCGAGGATTACCTCCTCGGAGGGCTGTTTGTGTTCGTTTTCCAAATCGACTGTCTGTCCGCCTATCATTCCGAAGAAGCCCGATAGTTCACTGAGAAGCGATATTATTTTCAGAGCTGCATCCTTGTCAAGCTGCTTGCGCAACGCCGCGTCCGCGATTACACGAAACGGCAATATAGCGAGCGCGTCCCCGACAAGCACCGCCGTTGCCTCGTCAAACGCCTTGTGACAGGAGGGTTTTCCACGGCGGAAATCATCGTCGTCCATACACGGCAAATCATCGTGAATCAGCGAGAACGTATGCATCATCTCAATCGCGCAAGCCACAGGCAGAGCAGTTTCAGGCTCTCCTCCGCAAACGCGGCAGAACTCCATCACCATCGCGGGACGAATCCGTTTTCCGCCCGCCGCAAGGCTGTACCGCGCCGCGTCAATAACACGCCGTTGCAGACAATCCGTTTCGGGAATATACTTGTTTAATGCCTCCACGGTCATTTCGGCGTAATCCGCGAGACGCTCCCTTACCAAATCCGCGCTCATTGCTGCTCCAGCTTCTCTATCGTGAGCTTCGCACTGTCAATGTACTCACGCAGCTTCTTTGTACGCTCCACCGCTTCGGTATACAGTGCCAGAGAACGCTCCAACGTAATATCTCCGTCGCTCATTTCCGTACAAATCGTATCCAGTTTTTTCATTTCTTCCTCGAAATTCATTTTCCGTCCCTCTCTATATTTTCAACAACGGCGGAAACGCCGCCATCGCTCATTTTCACAGTAATTTTATCGCCGATTTCAACCTCGTCCACGCTTTTGATTATCCTCTCGTTCATCGTCACCGCCGAATATCCCCGCGCCAGAACCGCCATCGGATTCAGGTCGGATATTGACTGCGCCGCGCGCTTAAGCGCGTTATCCGCGTTATCGAGCCTTTTGTGGATATTCGCCGAAAGCGCGGAGCTTACACGCTCAAGCGACTGCTCCCACGCGGCGATTTTTATTCGCGGAGAATTAATTCTAACAGTTTTTTCCATCACTGCCAACTTTTTTTCACGGTTATCGACTACACGAAAGGCATTCTGCCGGGCAATTACGCGAAAACCATTGAGAACTCCGCGAATTTCGTTAATATCCGGCAATGCTATCTCCGCTGCCGATGTGGGCGTTGAAGCGCGAACGTCAGCCGCAAAATCGCAAATTGTGAAGTCTGTCTCGTGACCGACCGCGCTTATCGTAGGAATTTTTGACGCATAAACCGCGCGCGCAAGCTCCTCGGAATTAAAGCAGTCCAGATCCTCGGCTGAGCCACCGCCGCGCGCAATGATAATCAGATCCGCGCCGATATTCTGCGCGCGGAAAACAGCCGACGCAACGCTTGCCGCTGCGGAATCCCCTTGAACTGTCGCGGGGACAAGCGTCAGCGTTACAAGTGGATACCGTTTTTCGGACTTATCGCAGATGTCGTGCCAGACCGCCCCCGTCTCAGACGTAATCACGGCGATTTTTTTCGGATATTTCGGTAACGGGCGTTTCTGAGCGAAAATACCCTCCGCGTCGAGCTTCTTTTTCAGTGCCTCCAGAGCCGCCGCGCGTTCTCCCGCTCCATACGGCAGGATATCCTCGCACTTGAACGAGTAAGAGCCGCGCTTCCGGCTCAGCGAAATACTTCCCTTTACAAGCACCTTGTCGCCATCCTTCGGGAGATATGTAAGATACGCGCGGCTTTTGAACACGGCGCACTGCACCGCGCTGTCCTTACCGTCCTCATCGGTCAGCGTGAAGAAAATCCAATCCATATACGCGCTCTTGACCTGAAGCTTGAATCCCGAAACCTCTCCCACAACCGCGATGTTATTCAGCGCGGGAGTATCCGTAAGCGCGGATTCCACAATGTCCGTGAACTCCTTTACGGAAATCGGTTCAGCCATTGTTCTCCAGCTCCCTCATATATGAATTAAGAATTCCGTTTACGAAACCGCTGTCTGTCTTCATCGAGTATTTTTTCGCAAGCTCCACAGCCTCATTGATTGCCGCCGCGTTAGGAACGCGCTCACAATATTTCATCTCGTAAACGGCGATTTTAAGTACAATCAGATTCACCTTGGCGATTCTGGAAACAGAGCGCGTTTTTGAATATTTCGCGATGATTTCGCATAATTCCGCGTTGTGTTCGAGAACGCCCTTTACAATCTCGTCCGTCTCCTCGTTTTTGTTCATATCGAACGACTCGGCATTCAACTCGTCAATTTCCTCAAGCGTAGTGCCGAATTGAAGCTGATACAGCTCCAGAAACGCTCCCTCACGAATTTCGGAACGTGATAATCTTTCACTCATCTTGTCGCTCCTTATTCCGCAGACTGTGTGCTGTCGTTCATTTTTACATCGGCGATGTTCACATCTACCTTTGTTACGGTGAATCCGGTCATATTCTGAACCGCGCTTTTTACGCTACGCTGAATATTTTCCGCGACAGTAACCGCGTTGAAACCGTCAATCACCGAAATATCCAGCCGAATCGCCGCAGACTCGCCGTACACGCGCGCCCTCACTGCCCCGCGGAACTTAGACATCATGGTCGGCGACTCAAGTCGGCTTCCGTTTACCGCAACGCCGTCAATCTCGCACGCGGCGGTCTCCGCAATCTTCAGAATTACCTCCTCGGAAACCCGAATGCTTCCCGAGGTCTTATTTTTTTTTGAATCCATACTTTACTCCTTATCTTAAAAGCAAATCCAAAACCGCGCAAACGAGCTGACGCTCGTTTGTGCTCGCTAAGCGACCCGCCTCACGCTCCGCGTGCGGCGCGCCGCTTTCGTTTTGAATTTGCACTTCACTCCGGTAGGTTGGTGCAAGTTATAACTCTCCTGCCTTACTTCCGATAACTTCCACAAAATTCCAAAACAGGCATTTTTCCATACTATTTACATTATACCACATTTTTTCAGATTAAACAAGGGCTTTTTCAAATATTTCCTCAAAAAAGTAACCGATTTCACCGAATGGAATACAATAAAGTAACCGAAAGCGAGGTGAATGGTATGCGCCGACCGAGAAGACCACACAGGAACGGCTGTAACATCGGATTTATTCTTGCGGTATGCGCGTTTGTGGGCGCGGCGGTTTGTCTGGCGATATTCTCGGCAAAGTGCCTGCTGTTCATAATCGCGGTGGCGCTGATTGTTGTGGGAATACTGCTGCTGAAACTGTGAGAGGAGAGTAGACTATGAAAATTGTTGTGGTCAAGAGTCCGAAGATGTTCACGGGACTGCTTCGTATGATGTTCGGCATCAAGAAATCCGAAATGACCTGATGCTGACATTCCCGCAGACAAGAATACCGCACGGTTGAGAGCCGTGCGGTATTCTACTTTTTGTTCACTTAACCTCTACTATAGTGATATTGTCGCCCGCAACTTCCACCTCGGAGAGCAGTGTGGCCTTGATTTTCGCCGCGCCTGCCGCGTCCAGACCGGGCGTCTTGACAATGACATTCGCGCTGTTGTCGCCGAGATAGCACAATGCATCCTCGAATCCCTGAGCCTTAAGCAGCGTTTCAATCTTTGTCTCGCTCTCGATTACCGAACTGAGGTTTTGCGCGTTTGCCTGAACCACCTCGCGCTCATCGTTTGTAATATCTCCGCCGCCGTACATTCCCGCGAGAACCTGTGCCGCCTCATCGCGGCTCTGCTGCTTATCCAGACGCGCCTTTGCGAAATACGCGTCCGCGCTTGTGGAGATTTCCGATGTGGTCTTGTTCGCCACATAAGCCGCATCGCCGTAGTTTGTGCCGACTTGCTGTGCAGGCTCGGTAACCTCTTTCTTTCTCGCGCCCGAAACGATGAAGTTCACCGCCACAGCCGCTCCGAGAAGCACCGTCAGCGACGCAATAACAATTTGCTTTTTCCCGATGATTACATTCAGTCTTTTCATAATTTGTTTCCTTTCATCAATTAGTTACATAAACCCTTGAAATGCCGATATTTAACGCCTTGGCAACGGCATAAGTCACCTTTTCGCGGATTATCGGATCCTCCGCGCCGACGCACACCACCGCCGCGCCGCGCACCTTCGGCTGAATCGTACCGATTTGCAGCGGCTGTTTGGACGAGCCTTGCAACACCACCTCCGTTTGATTTTCCGAGCTTCGGCGCACGCTGTCCGAATTACCCTCTGAAGTGCTTCCGGACTTGTAATCCTTTTCGTACACCCGTTCTGACACTGTATCGAGCGTAACCATCACGGAAACCTCACCCACGCCGTCAATCTGCGAAACCAGCTCTTTTACGCGTTGTTCGAGCGTTCTCTCAATTTCAGCGGCATTCTCGGCAGGCTGTGAAGTCTCGGATTGCGTTTTCCCCCCGCAGGACACGGTGCTTAAAAGCAACAGAAGCATCACAGCAAGCGCGCCGATAATCAGCGCTTTTCTGCCCTTGTCGCTCAATAGAAAGTCCTTTATTCGCCCCACAAATACCACGTCCTCACCCTACTTCCGTTACAATCTTTATGTCCTCGGGAAGCTCCCGCGAGAGAACGTCTGCCGCCGCTTCTGCCGCCGCTTGTTCTCCCGCGCCGCCCGCCCCCGACTCGGAGCTATGAGCATTAAAGACTAGCTTCACCTGTGAAATATCTATGCCGTACAATCCCGAAATATTAATAATTACATGAATTTCATCGGGAAAAATTTCATGTTCGGCGAGTATCGCAGCGATTTTCTCACGCATTTCCGTTCCCACGCGCTTTCGAGCCTGCTCCTCGGTAACTTGCGAAAATTCGATGTAATTCTCGTCCACGCCAAGCTCATAAGCGTCCGCCGATAAATCAATCTCCGCGCCCGAGATTGCACTAATTCCGGTAAGCAAAAACACACATACACACAAAAACGAAATCTGCCCCGAAAATTTATTCTCGGGAACAAGCAGTTTGTACAGTGCGATACAAACCGCCGCAATACAAATAGAAACAAGAAAACCCATAGAATAACCCTCAATTTCCGTGTGTTGCCGCGAACATCATCAGCGCCGCTGCGGTATTCAACAGCAGAAAGCAAAACGTCACGGCGATTATAATTGTCATAATCGAGCGACAGCTCTTAAACAGCGCGGAAAGCTCTTTAAGCGCGAACATTTCGGAAAGAGCCTCGGCGCACGCCAGCGCAATCTGGTACGCGAAAAGGGTTATCAGCGCGGGCAGAATTATCGCCGCCGCCGCAATCAGTCCGTAGCTTCCCACACTGCCCTTAAGCATTGAAAGACCGCTGCTTAAGGTATTCACCGTATCGGAAATTGTTCCGCCCACGATAGGCACTCCCTGTGACACAGCAAATTTCGCAGTCTTAATTGCCGCATTATCCGCGCTGGCGGATACCAAAGTCTGCACGGACAGAACGCTTGCGAATATAGTCATAATAAGCGTTAAGCCCCACACCACGAATTTTTTCACCAGTTCGCCGAGTTTGTCCAGTTTGAATTCGGGATTCACCGCGCCCGCGACGGACATTCCCAGAACCGCTCCGCACAATGGCGCAAGAAAATTTACCGCAAGCTGTGAAAATAACTGAGTCGCCGCCAATACTGCGGAATTCACCGCCGTAGCGGATGTTACATATCCCAATACCGCCGCAATTCCCGCTAATACCGGCACGAAAACCAATGTAAAATTTGCCGCCGCCGACAGCGCGTCAAGCGTTTCGTTCAGCAACGAGTTCATCTGCGCGGCGACGATTCCCGCTCCGCACAGCACCCCCACCACCGAGAACACTCCCTTGAGGTTTCCCGCCTCGGTAAAGCTCCGCGCCAACGCGCAAAACAACACCACCGCCGCTAGTGAACACAGCATCCTGAGCGGCGCGGCGGCTTTATCGCAGAAAGCGTCCCAGATTCCGCTCAGCACTCCGCCGAATGTCAATCCCAACGCTCCCGAATTATCGGGAGTGATTCCTTCGCTTTCAAGACGCTCCCGCGCGTCATCGGGCACAGCCTCCGCGATTTGACCTGTGTTGTAATCCTCGGCGGATTCCGCATAGACGGACTTATCCGAAAATATGCAGAAAAGCACCGAAATCACCGCAATTATAATCCATATTTTTTTCATGTCTGATCCTTAATAGCAAATCGCGAACCATCTTTATTGCCTACGGCAATAAAGACTAGCCGAGTGTCACGGAACACCGCTTCGCTGTATTCCGCGACACTCGCTTTCGTGATTTGCACGAAACTCAATAATATCCTGCTGTGAATCAAAACGCATTAAACTATAATAGAAGACCTGTCACCAGACTCGCCAGATTCGTAAACACCGGCAATGAGATTCCGGCAATCGCCACACGCCCCGCAATCTCCAGCTTTGAACCGAGAGCCGCCTCTCCCGCGTCGCGCGCGCAGTCCGCCGAAAGCGTGGTTATGTAGCACACTGTCAACGCCTTTATCAGCACCGACGCAAAGCCGCTGTCAATGCCCGCCTGTTCCGCGAGAGCGGCTACCGCATTTACGGACGGCACAAGCGCGGAAACCGCCATTCCGAGGATTATAATTCCCGCCGCGATTCCCACAATCACCGCCATATCGGGCTTTATCTGTCGAACCGTCAGACACAGAACCACCGCCAGAATTCCGAATCCGCATACCGTTATAATGTTCATATCATCACCACAGCCCGAAAGTATCCCTAATTGTCTGAATCAGATCGGACAGCGCGGGAATCAGCATCATCAGCACAATTATCAGCCCCGCGACATTCAGCATTACCACCTGTTCATCGTGGTCGGTTTTTTTCAGAATCAGATTGAGAATCGCCACGATTATACCCACGGCGGCTATTTTGAACAGCAAATCAATTTCCATAACTCTCCTCAAATTATCAGAACCGCCGCCGCGATTCCGCATAAAATTCCCACACGCTGAACCGCCTGCGCCTTACGTGAACAATCCGATTCCGCAGCCGTGCGCAAGTCTGAAATCCGCTCGGAATACAGCTCCAGAAGCTGAAGCTGCCCCGCTCTGTCCGAGGTTCCGAGAGAATGTCCCAACTCGCGTAACAGTGCGGTTTCCTTGTCATTTTGTGGAAGTGTTCCGCACGCGGATTCCCACGCGTCACGCGCGTTTTCGCTATTCTCGCGGCATCTTGCGAAAATTTCCGCGAAACATCCGTCTGCTCGGCGCATAAGCTCATCTATGGTAAGAGCCGAGCAGCGTATCTCAATAGCGAAATCATTCAGCATTCTCTCGATTTCGCCCAGCGTCTTAACGCGGATTCTCAGCTTCGCGCCGCGCCTATAACCCTCGGCGGAGCAGCAAATCAGCGCGATAAACGCCGCAATTACACGTAACATTCGCCCGCCCCCTCGCGGAATTCAATCAATCGACCCCTATCGCCAATTACCGCTGTAACATCGAAAAGCGGCATAATCGAGCGGGTCTGAGGACGCAGCTCCAATTCTCGGAGATTCGCGGCGTGCGCGGCGGCGATGATCTTCACTCCACAGAACAGCGACTGCTCTACCGCCGCGCCGTCATTTCCGATTTCGTCACAGATTATATATTCGGGACTCATCGTGCGAAGTGCCATCATAATGCCCTCGGACTTGTCCGTTCCGCACAGTGCGTCGGTGTTCAGACCGATGTCCAACGCGGGAATCCCGTGAACACTCGCGGAAAGCTCCCCGCGGCTGTCGATTAAAGTCACACGGTGGCGCTCCCCGAGCCGCCGCGCCAAATCCCGCAAGAGCGTGGTTTTTCCGCTCATTGGCGCTCCGCCGAGAAGCAATGAGCGCGGCTTATCCGTGAAAAACCGTTCGTAAAGCTCGTCCGCGCAGCCTTTAACCTCGTGCGCGATTCGAATATTCAACCCCGAAATGTCCTTAAAGAAGTCGATTTTGCCGCCTGCTTTGACCGCCGTACCGCAGATTCCCACGCGATGTCCGCCGTCCAACGTCACGAATCCACGCGAAATTTCGTCCTGATAGCTGTGTACAGAATAGCGACAGATTTCCGCGAAGCAATCCGAGATTTCCTCGACAGAAAACGGCTGAGAGCAAACGCTCATCTCCCCGAAAATGTCCACGATAACGCTTGGTCTCCCCGCGCGCAAACGAATTTCCGCAATGCTTGAAAACGGCATTGTTACGCAGACTTTCGCAATGGACTTCAACGGAATTTTAACTGCTGAAATCATTTTTTAACCTCCCGTTACAGATTGTCCTTTTGTTGAATTATATGTCTTTGAAAATAAAAATAGAACAAAAAAACGGTAAACCATCTTGATTCACCGTTCTATATTTTCATACCTTAGGGGATTAAATCGAAAAACTCCCGCTCTCGCTTCCAATATCGGGGTCTTCCCGCCGCTGACATGATTTACATATTCATAATCGACGCCCGTTTCATTCTCGTTTAGGTAGCGTTCATAAACGATCTGGTTGTCGTCAACCATATATTCCTCGACAATTTTATTGTTCTCGTGTACGGTTGCATACGAATATGTAGGATAGAAACCGCCGTTAGCGGAAAACGGAAATAAACAAAATAGATTTTCATTGTAATAAGCTTGAAAAACACAGTCGATTTTTCCGTTTGCATACTTCTCTATCTGAAGCACTTTTCCCTCTTGGTTTCTGAACAGCTTGAGAAAATCCTTACAATTCGCGCGGATTTTCTCGGATTCTTTAATTCCGTTTTCAATCCTGAAAAGCTGCTCGGCATATCCCTGTTTCATTCCGACAAACGATTTTTTCTTGGTCGGCATATAGGTAACAACGCACTCATCGGGGTTGACGGGTTTATATTTTACTTTTTTTCTCAATGTGGAGATTTTCGAGATTAATTCCCGCAGATACGATTCATCAACCATTGCCGTCAATCCTCCGGAATACTTGCCGTGTAGCTCCAGTCCTTGACAAGCTCGTTTGCCCAAAGACCTCGCGGAAGAATCATCACGGATTCGCACTCGTTCGGAGCGGCGATAATCGGAAGTATTCCGCCGTCCAGCATTGTTTTGGGCAGATGCTCACGGAACACCAACACGGATTGTAGAGTGATGTTCATATCGAAGTCATCCTCCGCGCCTGCTTTGATAACCACGCGGGAGCGGTCCAGCTCATCGGTAATCGCGGCAACGGCGGGACGCAGCCATTCGGGAATTTCCTCGGGATTTTTTCCCTTATATCCGTACAGATAGTGTGAAAAAATCCGCAGAATCATCGGGTTTTCCAATGTTGTTTTCGGTCGCTTATGGTTGTAAATTATACTTGCGACGCTTGGCGTATGGTCGCCGTTGGTGGGCTTGAACAGACAACTGTTCGCCTGAACAAGACTTGCGTAGTACACCTCGCCGCGCTCCATCAAACGCGGAAATTCCTCGTAAATCTGCGACAGACCGTCCTCTTTTTTAAGCCACGGAACAACAGGGAGCGGCGTCATTTTGTCCCTATTCTCGCGAAAATTCCGCGACATTATTTCCATTGCGGATTCAAAGCTCATTCCGTAACCCTCATAATCAGCGCGGTGCCCGAATGAACAGTTATCCGCGCGAAATCCTCCGTAATTTCGTTGCTGACGCCGAGCGTCAAATCGTTGGTGAGCGTCTTCTCCACAAGTGGATATTTCACGCCCTCCTCCGATACAACACAATCCGCAGTATAGGCAAACACCGACAAATACCCGTCAAAACGCGGAATTTCGACGCTCTCCTCCCGCATAAGAAACAGCTCTGTGCCGTCCCCGTAGAGAGTTCCATTAAATCCGAGCTTCTTGAGATGGTACAAAAGCTGAATATTCGCGATGGAGTGGTCTAATCTTCCTCCCAGCGCACACAAGAATCTCAAATCACGGAAATCCTTTTTCACCGCAAGCTCCGCCGCAAGCGCCGCGTCCGTATCGTCCTTAATCGGGGACACGCGCACACACTGAATTTCATCGGGAATCTCTGTCTTAGCGCTGTCGAAATCCCCGACAATCAAATCAGGCGTAATCCCAACAGAGAGTGCATAATCCAAGCCGTGATCTGCAGCAATTATGTATCCGCGTGACTTTTCCCTCGGAAACTCCTTGCACGGTGCGCCGCAAATTATAGTACAAATTTCAGAATCGGTCATTTTGACCCTTTCTCCCAATCGTTTTTTGATTCCTCAAACATTCTCACATAACTCCGATAACGCGACCCGGCGATTTCACCCGATTCAACGGCGGCTTTCACCGCGCAGCCGCGCTCCTTGATGTGTACGCAGTTGCCAAACTCGCATTTTCCGAGAAACGGTCTGAACTCGCGGAACGCGTAGTCCAAATCTTCTTTCGGAATTTTACAGTAACGCTCGGTATCCACAGTTGAAAATCCCGGCGTATCGGCGACATAACCACCGTCCTTTTTGAACAGCTCCACCTGACGTGTGGTATGCCGTCCGCGACCAAGCTTGCGACTGATGTCGGCGGTATCGAGATTCAACTCCGGGTAGAGATTGTTCAACAGACTGGATTTTCCAACGCCCGAATTACCGACAAACGCGGCGATTTTACCCGCAATAAGACACTTTACGTCCTCCGCGCCGTTTCCCGTCAAATTATCCACCGCGCACACGGGAATACCGATTTTGCGGTAAATTTCAGGAAATTCCCCCGCCGTTTCCAAATCAATCTTTGTAAACGCGATAATCGGCTCGATTTCTTTGCTGTCGGCAATTGCAATCAGCTTATCCAGCACAAAGCTGTTCACAGCGGGTTCGGCGGTGCTGTTTACAAACACAATTATGTCAAGATTCGCAAGCGGCGGACGAACCAAATAGTTCCTCCGCTCGCTTATATCAGTTATAACCAAATCGCCGCCTTCGGTCTCCATGCGGACAAAATCCCCTGCGGCGGGGCTGATTCCCCGCGCTCGGAAAATTCCGCGTGCCGAACACTTGACTACATTGCCGTCGGGCGTTTCAACGTAGTAATTTCCACCCGTAGCCCTGATGATTATTCCGTCGAAAGCCTTACTCATTCGTGTCGTCCGCCAAAGAGGTGTCAATGTGTTCGGAGCTGCTGCTCTCTTCGGAGCTTGAACTGCTGTTGGGGTCACTTTCGCCGCCCAGAAGCTCCTCGAAAATGTCGCTGTTGCGGAATACCTCGGTCTGCTGAGGGTCGCCCTCCTCCGGAAATTCAACGCGCATCTCATAGAACACGCCGTCCTTACCGGTGTTTACGGATTTCACCTTAACCGCAAGTTCCTTAGTGTCGCCCGGCATACCCTTTACAACATACTTAAGCTCTCTTGAGCTGGAAAGGCTTATATCACGAACCTCAGTAGCCGTGGTATCCAAAACGCCGCCAATATAGAACCTGAACTCAAACTCGCCCGTTGAAAGCGCGGGAATGGAAATATTCACAGTGGATTCCATCTCCGGTGTTTTACCCGTGCTGACATAAAGAATAACCGTATTGTCACGCGAAACTATTTCATTCGGGTTGATGCTCTGTCCGATTACCTGTCCCTCCGGCTCTTCGCTGTCCTTGCTCTCAATCGTGTAGCTGAGATGATATTCGTCACAACGCTTTATTGCCTCGGAAACGGGCATTCCCGTCAGCTTCGGCATAGAAATCGGCTTGTCTTTCGCGCCGGTGCTTCCGACGATGATTACGGTGCTTCCCTGAGGCAGCATCTCATGCGCCGCGGGAGTAGTGGAAATTACTCTGTCCTTAGGAACTTCCTCATCCTCTTTGAACTTCTTGGAAACCTTAAAGCCATCGCGGACAAGCTGCTGCTCCGCCTGAGTTACAGTCCAGCCCGTTACATCGGGAACCTCAACCTCTTTGATTCCCTTGCTGACCTTTACAGTAACCGAGGAACCTACCTTTACCTTACGGCTCTCGGGAATCTCCTGGTCAAATACCTGACCCTTGGTGGCTTCGTTCCACTCTTCTTCCTTGACGATATTCATATATTTTCCATCGCCATACTTCTCCAAAACCTCATCCCAGGTCATACCGATAAGATTCGGCATCGGAAACTCGTTGTTAACATCAACGCTGATTTCCGCGTCAATCGTGGTGCTTGACGTTTCGGGATTGTTGCCGAGCTTGTTCTGAACCAGTATAAGAATCAGGAAAACCGTGCAGATTACAAACGCCGCGCCGACCGCGAACAGAATCGGAATCAACGGGCTGCGGCGTTCTTCAAGCTCGTCATCGTCATCATAATCATCACCGTAATCATCGTCCTCATCGTCAACGATTCGTCTGCGGCGGACGCTCTCTTGCTCCGCAACGGGATACGGTCTGTTGGTGTATTTCACCGAACCATCCGTGGAATTGTACTTATAATCGAATACAATGCCCGGATTGTGCTTGAACTCCTCAAGGTCGTTTATCATCTCGCCGGCGGTCTGATAGCGCGCGGCAGGCTCTTTCTGCATTGCCTTGAGAACAATCTGCTCAAGTCCCTCGGGAATGGTTTCGTTAATTTCGCTGGGTTTTTTGGGAACGCTCTGCATGTGCTTCAACGCGATTGCCACGGGAGTATCGCCGTCAAACGGTTTCTTGCCCGTCAGCATTTCATACAAAACCACTCCGACAGAATAAATATCGCTGCGCTCATCGGTAATATCGCCGCGAGCCTGCTCGGGACTTATGTAGTGTACCGAGCCAATGGTTTTTTCGGACATTGTTTTGTTGTTTTCGCGATTAAAGCGCGCAATTCCGAAGTCCATAACCTTGATTGTGCCGTCACGCAGCAGCATAACATTCGAGGTCTTAACATCGCGGTGAACAATTCCGCGGTCGTGAGCGTGCTGAAGCGCGCGCAGAACCTGCACGATAAAATGCACAGAATCGCGCCATTTCAAAATACCTTGTTGTTCAATATAGTCCGCAAGCGTAATACCGTCTACATACTCCATAACGATAAACTGCACCTTATCGGTGAATCCCACGTCATAGATTTTTACAATATTTGGGTGCGAAAGCAGTGCGATAGCCTTGCTTTCATTGCGGAAACGGCGCAGAAACTCCTCGCTCCCCGAAAATTCCGTCTTAAGGATCTTCACCGCAACAATTCTGTCCTCTTGAGTATCCATCGCGCGATAAATATCCGCCATTCCGCCGACGCCGATAAGCTCAAGCAGCTCATAGCGCCCGTCCAGCTTTTTTCCGATATTGTTATCCATCGTCAAATCCGCCATTTCTCCATACCTCTGATCGAAAAACCTCATTCAAAGCTTCTCGCCGCGCCCGTGTATGGTCCGAGCGCGTCCCCATATTACTGATACGAATTCAAAAATATAAAAAATGCATTTTGGAGAACACCCCAACTTACATAATAACACGAAATTGTCCAAAAGTCAATGTGCCAACTTCAATAATCTTTCGTGCGAATCAAGCGAAAAACTATTCAATTTTCACAAAAATCAGTCATTTATGACAAGCGCAACGGAAACATTATCGTGTCCGCCCTTGGAATTCGCGTAATCCACCAGCTTGCCGCAGCAATCGCGCGGCTTGGAATCAAAACAGATGTCTAAAATATCCAAATCGTCTCCATAGGAGGTAAGACCATCGCTGCACATCAAAACCATATCGCCCGAAGCAAGCTCCAACTCGAAATAATCGGGAGTAACATTGTTCTCCGCGCCAATCGCGCGTGTTATTTTGTTGCGCTTGGGGTGAGTCTTAGCCTGTTCCTCGGTGATTTGGCCCAAATCAATAAGCTCACGGACATGCGAGTGATCCTTGGTTATCTGCTGAATACACTCGTCATCGTCCTGTGTAAACAAATGATACGCGCGGGAATCCCCGACATTTACGATATGCGCCACGCCTTTAAGCACAATGCACGCCACACAGGTCGTTCCCATCACCTCATGAATCTTGGACTGCGCGGTTTCCCAGACAAGTGAATTAGCGGCAATAACCGATGTAATCAGCAAATTCCGCACAGAATTGCGGTTCATCATCTCGTTAAATCCCTCGCGAATCCGCTGAGATATTAACTCAACGGTGAGTTTACTCGCAAGACCGCCCTCTCTCTCACCGCCCATTCCATCGCACAGAACCGCCGCGCACGCCGTCCCCGAGAGCATTTCACCCCATACGCAGTCCTGATTTTCACTTCGGACCAACCCGATATCTGTTTTACTAAAAATTTCCAAATTCATCACCTTATCTTTATTTGCAAATCCAAAACTGTGAAAATATAGTAAACGACAATGATAATTGTCGTTTAAAATTTGCCGATTCGCACGGAGTTCGCGCAGCGAACGGATGTGCGAGGCAATTTAAATCAGTATTTTATAGTAAACGGCAAATTTATTTGCCGTTTACTATAAAATCCGTTTATAAAATGTCGCAGGCGCGTTTTGGGTTTGCCTTGAATGTCGGAAGGTTGCAATTTTTAACCGCTGTCGCATAGATAGCGTCAAATTCCTTTATCATCACGCCGCAGTTGCCCGCAAGCGGCGTTAATGTCCGCGCCGAGTGTTCTGCGGACTGTCGCGTTAATCCCCGCTTTCACCAGTCGCCGCTGAAAACGTTCCACGGATCTGCTCTTTCTGTAATCCCGTTCCTTGACCTCGTTTATCGGAATCAGATTGACGTGGCACGGCTTTCCGCGAAGCAGGGCTATCAACTCGTCCGCAGACTCGTCCGTATCGTTTACACCCTCAATCAGCGAAAACTCGAACGAAATCCGCCGTCCCGTCGCCGTGAAATAATCATCGCAAGCGCGCATAAGCTCCGCAAGCGGGAATCGGTTGTTGATGGGCATTATCGCGCTTCGCCGTTCGTCCGTTGCGGCGTGAAGTGAAACGGAAAGCGTGATTCCGAGCTTCAGCCGCGCCAGCTCGTAAATCTTGTCACACACCCCGCAGGTCGACAGCGAAATGTGCCGCAAGCTCATTCCAGCGCCCTCGCTGTTCATAATCCGCAGGAATTTAACTACATTGTCAAAATTATCCAGTGGCTCTCCAATTCCCATCAACACAATGCTGTCAACGTGTTTCCCACTATCGCGCTCGGTTTCGTAAATCTGCAGCAGCATTTCCGACGGATTCAGATTGCGTACCCAACCCGCAATAGTTGAAGCACAAAAACGACACCCCATTTTGCACCCCACCTGTGTGGATATGCACAGACTGTTGCCGTGCTTGTACTCCATCAGCACGCTTTCAACCGCCTCGCCGTCCGGCAGCCCATACAGATATTTTACCGTATTATCTATGCTACTTACAAGTCTTTTTTTAATTTTTAGTGATTTTATACAAAAATTTTCAGATAATCGCTCTCGAAATTGTGCAGAAATATTAGTCATATCAGCAAAATCAGCTACCCTTTTTATATGAAGCCAATCGTAAATTTGCGCGGCACGAAAGGATTTCTCGCCCATTTCGGTAATTTTTTGCTTTACTTCGTCTTTGGTAAGAGACAAAATATCAATTTTATCAATTTCGTTCATATTTATTTGGTTCTCCTGAATGAAGCGGTAAAAAATCCATCTCCGCCGTCCTCCTCGGGAAAGAACGTCCGAGTCGGGGAGTTTTCCGCGCCCGCATACGGAATCGGTTGGACAATCGGTGAGAATTCGGGGTGTTCCGCCGCGAACACCGCCGCTACATCGTCATTCTCAGCGCGGGAGAGCGTACAAGTCGAATAGACAAGCGTTCCTCCGACCTTAACATATTGCGCCGAGGTCTCAAGAATCGCCATCTGAAGTCGAGGCAGCTCCTCGAATTCCTCCTCGGACTTGTACTTGATTTCAGGCTTTCTGCGTATTACGCCCAACCCGGAACAAGGCACATCGCACAGCACCCTATCCGCCATCGGAAGTTTCTCGTTAAACTTCACAGCATTGTTGATTTCCGCCTCGACAATATTCAAACCGAGTCTCCACGCGCCTTTGCGGATTAAATCCACACGTTGTTCATACAAATCCATACTGATGACTCGCCCGTTATTTCCCATCAATTCAGCCATAGTGAATGATTTTCCGCCCGGCGCGGCGCAGATATCCAGAACAGTTTCGTTCACAATCGGCTTGAGCGTGTGACAACAGAGCTGACTGGACACGTCCTGAACGTGGAAAAATCCGCTCCGAAACGCCTCGGAACGCTCCAAATCACCCGTTTTTTCAAGTTTCACACACCCTGCCAGACGCGGAAACACACTTGCCTTTATTCCGTCCGATTTCAGCGATTTCACCAAATCATCGGGCGAAATTTTGGTGGTATTTACCCGCGCATAAATTGGCGGCGCTCCAAGAGACGCTTTTAAGCACTTGACCGCGTTCGCCTCGCCGTACTCGTCAGTCCACTTCCGCGCAAGCCATTTCGGTGCGGAATACTGTATTGAGAGCCGTTCTGCGGTATCCAAGCCAACATAGCTGACCGCCTTTTCCCGTCGCAGAAACGTCCGCAGAAGCCCGTTCACAAAGCCTTGTGCGCTAAACAATTTCAGCTTCTTACACAACTTGACAGATTCATTGACAGCGGCGTTTTCCGGCACGGACATATACAATATCTGGTATATTCCCATTCGCAGAACCACAACAGCTCCTGTTTCAAGCTTCTCAAATGGCATTCTGCAATACTGTTTGATGATGTAATCGAGCGTCATTTTGCGCTCGGTGACACCATAGAACAGTGCCGCCGCGAAAGCCTTGTCGCGTTCTGAAAGCCCGGATTCCGTCAGCGCGGAATCCAACAGAATGTTTGAATATGAGCTGCTGCTTTCCATTTTAAGCAAAAGTTTTGCAACCGTCAGCCGCGCGTCCGCCATATGTCATATCCTCCAAATTTTTGTCCTTAATCATACAAAAGTTTGTTGTTTATCCCAAAATTGTACCCGATTCAAGCTTCTTTCCCCGGAGGAAATCGTCCGATTTCATGCGTTTTCCGCCCTCGATCTGCACCTCGGAAAATTCGATACAGATTCCGTCTCCGCATACTACCGCAAATGTTGCCGTATCTGCGATTGACCCCACAGGGAGCGCGGAAGCCCGTTCCGTGAGCCGCGCGTGGTAGATTTTCAGCCGCTTTCCGTCCAACAGCGTGTACGCGCACGGAGAGTCAGCCATAGCGCGAATAAAGTCGTAGAGCCGTTTTGCGGGCATTGAGAAATCCAGTTTCAGTTCGTCCTTTGAAATCATTTTCGCATAGCTTGGCTGTTCATCACTTGACTGTTGAGCGAACTCCGCTGTACCGTTTTCCAGTGTGCGCAGCGTTTCAACAATCAACTCCGCGCCGCATTGCGAAAGTGTTTCCCACAGCTCCGAGCCGGTCATTTCGGGCGAAATCTCCACCTCGCGTCGCATAATGACATCGCCCGTGTCAATGCCCGAATCCATACGCATTGTGCAGACGCCACTTTTAGTTTCGCCGTCTTGGATACAACGCTGAATCGGCGCGGCACCACGGTATTTTGGAAGCAAAGACGCGTGTACGTTGACGCACCCAAATTTTGGCAGTTCCAGAATCTCGTTCGGAAGAATCTGCCCATACGCAATCACAACAATTACGTCAGGATTGATTTTATGCAAAACCTCTAAACTTTTCGCCGCGTCTTCGCCCTTTTTTAGTGAATTTGGCTGAAAAATCTCAAGGTTATTCTCCACCGCAAAATCCTTGACGGGACAGGTCTGAATCTGCTTACCCCGATTTTTGGGCTTATCGGGCTTGGTAAAAACAGCGCAAATCTCGTGTCCGTCAGCTTTCAGAGCCGCTAAAGACGGAACTGAAAAATCCGGAGTCCCCATAAAAACTACTCTCATTGTTCATCATCCACCCATTCTATGACTTTATCCTCGTATAAAATTCCATTAAGATGGTCGATTTCGTGACAGAACGCACGCGCCAAAAGCTCTCTGCCACGGTACTTGACGGGCTTTCCAAAGCGGTTTTGCGCCTGTACGCGCACGTGCATCGGACGCCGAACGATTCCGCGCTTTTTCGGATAGGACAGGCAGCCCTCCGGCTCAAATTGTTTGCCCCAGAACGCCGTTATGACGGGATTTACAAGTTCGATTCGTCCCTTACCAGTATCAATTACGACAATCCGTTTCAGAACACCGATTTGCGGAGCGGCAAGCCCGATTCCGTCCGCCTTCTGCATAGTTTCGTACAAATCATCTAAAATCTTGTGCAATTCCGCATCAAAATTTGTCACTTCTGTACAATTTTCGCGCAGTAACGGATTTCCAAATTTCAGTATTTCTCGAACCATATAAATTCCTACTTTCGTATCGGAATTTCGCTTTTTACGCGGTCTGTGAACAGTATTCCGTCCAGATGGTCTACTTCGTGGCAAATCGCGCGTGCCAACAGTTCACGTCCGACCAGTGTAAATTCCTTGCCAAATCTGTCGTAAGCGCGCACTGTGACTACGTTCGGACGTTCCACGCGACACCACTCGTTCGGCGCGGAAAGACAGCCCTCGTCCCCTAGCTGATGCCCCTCCGAGGAGATTATCTCGGGGTTGACAAGTTCAATCATTCCGTGGTTGTCATGAACGTCAATCACCACCGCTCGGCGCAGAATTCCCACCTGCGGAGCAGCTAAACCCGCACCGTCAGCTGCTTGAAGCGTCTCACGCATATCGTCCAGCAGAGTCGCCAGATGGTCGTCAAACGCCGTAACCGGACGGCATTTCTTGCGTAAAGCGTCCTCGCCGAACTTCAAAATTTCCCGTAATGCCATAATTTCTCCCTCACTTTGTTCATATATGTTAATCAAACTGCATTTTATTCGGGCAGTCCGTTGATATCCGCATAAAAATGCACATTCTCAAACGCTTTATCCGCGTAAGCCCGCTTCAAAGATTGCTCTATAACCAGTCGCAGTGGTGCGCTGTTCACGCATTTCACAAGCAACGAATATCTATACCGTCCATTGACCTTGCCCACCGCGTTTGGAGCGGGACCCAGAATCCGCATCGGAACGCGCTCCCCTAACGGCTTGGCGAGTTCAACGAGCCACCCCGCGAAAATCCGCGCCGCGGATTGCGTCCGACCGTTGTCGATACCCGCGAACCCAAAGCTCACAACATCGCATAACGGCGGATAAAACAACGCCTTTCGCAACTCGATTTCCTCCTCGAAAAACGCGGGATAGTTCTGACGCGCAGCCAAATTCACCACATAATGTTCGGGTGAAAAAGTCTGAAGCAACGCCCGTCCGCGTTTACCGGCGCGACCCGCCCTGCCAACTACCTGAGTAATCAGCGAAAATGTGCGCTCTGCCGCCTTGAAATCCGCGCAATAGAGCGAGTTATCAATCTTCAGCACTCCTACCAACGTAACATTCGGAAAATCCAGCCCTTTGGCAATCATCTGAGTGCCAATCATAATGTCATATTCACCATTGGCAAATGCACTGAATTTACGTTCAAACGCGTTCTTGGTGGAGGTTGTATCCGCGTCCATTCGCAAAATCCGCGCGTGCTTGAACATTTCCGAAAGCTCGTCCTCAATAAGCTGAGTGCCCTCGCCGCGCATATTAAAGTACTTCGAGCCGCATTTGGGACAAATTGTGTCCAATTGACGCATATATCCACAGTAATGGCAAATCAGTGAATTGTTCACCTTATGGAAAGTAAGCGGAACTTCACAATTCGGGCAGGAAAGCGGTTTTCCGCAGGCAAGGCAGGTCACGCCGGTGCGGTATCCGCGCCGATTAAGAAGCAGAATGGACTGTTCGCCGCGTTCAAGATTTTCCCTGAGTTCATTAATCAACGGGATAGAGAACGTTGACATATTGCCATTCTGACGCTCCTCAGCCATATTTATAATGTATACATCAGGCAAAACCGCATTGTTATATCGTTCGTCAATCTCAAACAGATGATATCGCCCCGATTTCGCAAAGTAGTAGCTCTCGAGCGATGGGGTCGCCGAGGCAAGCAGAAGCAGCGAATTCTGCGCAAAACAACGCTGTTTTGCAACATCGCGCGCGTGATACCGCGGAGTACTCTCGGATTTGTAAGTTCCCTCGCCCTCCTCGTCAATGACAATTATTCCCAGATTTATAACCGGAGCGAACACCGCGCTGCGCGTCCCGATAACGATATGGGCTTTTCCATCGCGGATTCGGCGGTATTCGTCTGCGCGTTCGCCGATTGACAGCGAGCTGTGCATTATAGCTACTTCACTTCCAAACAGACGAGTAAATTTATTCACCATCTGCGGAGTAAGTGAAATCTCCGGGACGAGCATAATCGCGCTTTTTCCCTGCTTCAGCGCATCGTTAATCAATCGTATGAACACGGAAGTTTTTCCGCTGCCCGTAACCCCGCGAAGCAAGGCGCACTGCGGCTTTCCTGAGTTCATCAGCTCCGAGATTCCATCAAAAACACGCTGCTGAACAGGCGAAAACACGATGTCCTCGGGGCTTTCGGAAGATTCAATCCCATCGCCCGGCATTCGGAACACGATGTTCTCGAACCGCTCTATAAAGCCCTTTTCGACCAACCGTTTCACCACCGCGGGGGTAACGGAACAACCGTAGCTGACCTCACCGATTGACGCAGAACCGTTCTCCGTAAGGAAATCCAGAACCGAGCGCTGTTTTGGCGTGATTTTTTCACCCTCAGGCGGCATATCCGAAATGCGCACCATTGAAACACTCTCATCACCGATATTCCGCTTAGCAAAGCGGTTTTCGAGTAACGCCCCTTTTTTTGCCAGAGAATTTACCATATCGGGATTCGCCGCGCAGAGTGCCGAAAAAGTTCCCTTGTCAGCGGATTTAAGTGCCGCAAAGAGCTTTTGTTCATCAGGTTTCAGCGAATCCGAAAAATCCGCATTAACTGTAAAGGTGCTTTTAAGCGAATAACCAAGTCCGCTCGGCAGAATCGCATGGAACGCGTCATAGTATGTGCAGAACGTGTTTTCGCGCAGCCAGACGCATAAGCGAATCAGCTCCTCCGAAACGGCGGGAGCGCTCTCTATAAGCGCGTCTATTGGCTTAGCGGGCTTTTCAGGCGGAGATTCGGTGATTCCAAACACCACGCCTATCCGCTTGGAATTGCCGCGTCCAAAAGGCACAACAACCGAACTGCCCGTAACAATTTTATCCGTGAGGGACTCGGGAATTTCATAAGAATACAGCATATCGAACGCGTAGAGAGTGTTCTGAACGGCGATTTGTGCGAACAAGAGAATACCCCCGATTATCTGAAGCTGTCCAAAAGCGCGGCATTGCGCTCTCTGCGGAGTTTTTCGGCTCTCAGAACACACTCCAGATCCGACACAGCCGTTTCCAGCTTATCATTTATGATGATGTAGTCATAATTCTGCGCAAAGTCAATCTCCGTGCGGGCTTGGGCGATACGCTCACGGATTTTGTCCTCGGTTTCTGTGCCGCGATTTCGCAAACGCCGCTCCAGAATTTCCAAACTCGGTGGAAGTATGAACACAAGGCACGCTTGAGGAAATTTATTCCGAATATTCATTGCGCCTTCAACCTCTATCTTCAGGATTGCGTCCTTACCTTGCGAAATGAGTCCCTGAACGCTTTTACGAAGCGTCCCGTAGTAATTTCCACAGTATTCGGTGTATTCGAGTATCTCATCCTCGGAGATTTTCTGCTCAAATTGTTCACGGGTAAGGAAGCAATAATGAACGCCGTCGATCTCACCATCACGAGGAGCGCGTGTAGTAGCGGAAACTGCGTAACCAACGGAATCGGTACGCTTGAAAACCTCATTCAGAATCGTATCCTTGCCGCAGCCCGCAGGCGCGGAAACCACGAAAAGAACCCCATTTTCAGACATGGAAAAATCCTCCAATCGTTATGAGAGCTTACCGGAGAGGGTTTCGGGCTGAAGCGCGGACAGAATAACATGACCGCTGTTACAGATAATAACCGAACGGGTTTTACGTCCGCAGGTAGCGTCAATCGCGAAGCCCGAATCGCGCGCGGTCTGTACTATACGCTTTATAGGCGCGGCATCCGGGCTTACAATCGCAACGATTTTATCGGCGTTTACAGCATTCCCGAACCCAATATTTACCAGCTGCACAATTCTTCCTCCCCTACAATACATATATTTTAATTATACCACATCTCATCAGAAAAATCAACAGCTATT
>CAYZQU010000007.1:0-19381 GCA_964480645.1 uncultured Ruminococcus sp.
AAACCACCGAGGGCGTAAAGGAGCATTGGCACTGTGACGACTGCGGCAAGGATTTCCTTGATGAGGACGGCACACAGGAAGCGACCGCCGATGACCTCAGAATAGGTAAGATTCAAAAGGAAGTTCAAGCCTCGGAAGATGTTCCCAAGCCCGAAATTGCTACTTCCGGTGAAGATCTTATCAACGCAACTTTGACCGAAGAAGAAAAGAACGAAGTTAATAATGGTAAGAACATCAAGATTATCCTAAAAGTCGAGGACGCAACTGAAAGCGCTTCTGAGGATGACAAAACGGCAGTCACAGAGGAACTTTCCCAAATGAGCAGATATAACCTCGGTCAATATCTTGATGTTACTCTGTTAAAGCAAATCGGCGATGAACAACAAAAGATAACCACTACAAGTGCCTTGATTAAAATTACATTCGAGATACCCTCCGCATTCCGCGGAAAACCGAAATATTCGGTAATTCGCGTTCACGAAGGTGTAGCAATCGTTCTTGACGATTTGGACAGCGACCCAAATACCGTGACTATCAAAACCGATAAATTCTCTACTTATGCGTTGACTTATCAAGAGAGTGTTTCATCGGGCGGTTCGAGCGGTGGTTCAAGCTCCTCCGATCCGAGTACAAGCAACACCTCGGAAGATACTTCCAGTGACGTTTCGGACGATACCTCCGACAACACTTCAAGCGACATCTCCGATGATACATCAAGCGATACCTCGAGTGACACTCCCGATGATACATCAAGTAATACATCGAGTGACACTTCAAAAGATACTTCCGATGATTCCTCAAGCGAAACTTTAAGCGGCGATGACATTTCAAGTGAAATCAATCCGTCAAATAATAACGAAAATCCCTCAACGGGTATTGCGATTTCATTTGTTCCGCTCGTGGCAATATTGTCGGGCGTGATTGTTGTAATCAATCGCAAAAAGAAATAAAGAATTCTCTCGGGCAGTGTTAATCATTGCCCGAGATTTTTGCAAGAAATTGATATAAAACTAATCCCGAGCGGTTTGAACGCCCGGGATTGAAATTATTCGCTTTTGTGCCTGAAAAAGTAATTCTGAACAATATTCTGCACTGCGACAAATTGTTTTTTAGGTATCGGTATGCGGCGGTCGCCGAGCATAAGCAGGTCGTACCGCACTATTCCCACCGAGTGATCGAGGTTGGCTATGTACGCGCGGTGCGGCATAAAAAATCTGTCATATCCGTTGAGCTGTTCAAACAGCTCAATTAGTGTAGCGGATGTTTCCAGCACACTGCCATCGGACAAAGTTATCTCACGTATATGATTGAAACTCTCAATCATCACAATTCTGTTTAACGGTATTCTCCGCAGACCGTCCTTGGTTTTTATTGTAAGCGTCTCATTTTTCTCACGCACGAGCTTTTGTACCGCTCGCAGTATTGTTTTGTCAAAATTCTCCGCACTCACAGGCTTGAGCAGGTATCCGCACGCATACACCGAAAACGCATCGACAGCGTACTCGGGTGAAACGGTCAAAAATACTATCTCCGCAGTCTCGCCCCTGTTGCGAATCGTTTCCGCAAACCGTATTCCCGTCATTCCCGACATAAGCACATCAAGAATATACAAATCGAAACCGCCGTTGTTTTCAATATGCTCCAACAGTTCCTCGGCGGATGTAAATGCGCTCAGCCGCACGGGAATATTCGTATGCTCCAAGGCAAACCGCTCCGCAAGCGACTTTAGTGTTTCTATATCCTCAGGGGTATCGTCACATAAAGCTATATCTACCACGCTGTTTACCTCGCAATCTCTTTCAGAATTTTGTTCGGAATAAAGAATTCGGGAGAACCCATAGAGCCGGGCGCAACCTCGTATTCGTCAAAAACGATAACTATCCTGTCAAAGTTATCAATATAGAAATTCACATCGGGCGTTATTTCGGTGAATGCGTCCGTGCCGTCAACATAGAATTGACTGTTATATTCTTCGTTTTCCTCTTTCATTTGTTTAAGTATCTCCGCGCTTATTACACCTATATAATCGCTGTCTTCCTTGAACATATCAGCAAGTTCCAACACCTTGCCCGCGCTCTTGTCGTAGTTTATCCAGCGACCGTAATCCATCGAACCGCCCACGTTTACCGTCACTTTAAACTCTACGATAAAATACTTTTCGTCGTCGCGGATGACTGTGTATTTCATATCTTCCCCAACATAACCCTGATAACGGCGGTTAAAATACCACCAAAATTTTTCTTTTGCCTCGTCGACATAGTTTTTAACCGCGCTGTTCAGCTCCTCCACACTGTTTCCTTCAAATTCCGGTTCTTGAATATCCATCAAATTGCTGCCCCAGCCAAAAGCAAAGTTTTTGATTGTTCGGATATTGATTGAAAGAAGCTCCGAAGCTGCTTCCGCCACGGGCGGCACTGTGTTCAGCACGATAACCATTCCCAGACCTAAGCCAAGCAAAGCTGTCGCCGCATGCTTGAAGCTATTCGCGGACTTTATACCCTTATCTTTATGTAAAGAACTGCTGTTGTCATAAAACAGCACAGCCCGAAACACATACTCACCGTTTTCAAGCATACAACTTAGAAAGCCGTTATATTTTTCTGTCACGTGCTTGATTGAGCGCAGACCTATGCCGTGCTCATCGGAGTTGTTCGAAGCATTGTCGATAACAGGCAAGCCGTTTGCATCAAACTTAACCTTGTGGGAACAGGGATTTTCCACCGAAACCAGCAGTCTGTGACCATCCATATATTCCGCCGAAACCTTGATGTAACGCTCTTCCTGAGGAAGCTCGACACAAGCATTGACTGCGTTTTCAATCGCGTTTGCCAGCACGATACATACGTCGCTCTCCTCAAACGGAAGCTTTTCAGGCAGTATAAAGCTTTGCGTTACTTTGCACCCCGCATTCTCTGCGCGGCTTATGTATTCCGACAGCAGTGCGTTAAGTTCGCTGTTTTTACAATAAGTGACATTTTCAAATTTCCCGAAGGAACCATTCAGATTAGACACATATTCGATTATTTTGTCGTCTTCTCTTTGCTTGGCAAGCCCCTCAATCACGGCGAGATGATGGCGCATATCATGACGATATGCGCGGGTTGCTTCCATTTTTCGAACTACCTTGTCATAACCACGCCGCTGAATATCAATGTATTCGGACAGTTCTTTTTCCGAACGTTTTGCGCTTATCAGCTTCGCCGTCATATTCAGAAGTCTGGCGATAATGAAGAATATCGAAAGCGCAATAATCATTGTAAAGATTAATATAAGTATATTTGTTGTACTGTTCAAGAAATATGACAACATCAGAAGAATCAGAATTACAGGCACGAACAGCAACAAATCGTTTCGACGTTCTTTTTCGGATATACATAAACGGAACGCTTTGCTGATCCATCGGAACGCTACAAATACAAGTGTCGTCGCCATAATCGCCACTGCAATATCGAATATAAATTGTAGTGTGGGAACTTTTGTATAATTACATAAAAGTAAGAATATCTTATTCATCGATTCCAGAACAAGCACTTCAAGCATTCCGACGGAGCATATCGCTGCGTTCTCAAACAAACCTCCGTCCGATAAAAAGAAAAGCATCACTGTAAACGGAAGATACGCCGTCAGCGGCATCAGCGTAGCCATTAAGGTCGCCTCGCCCGATAGTAGAATAACGGTCTGCATTCCCGCGATAACAAGCCCTGTTACACTAAAGGCGATTGCAGTCATCCGTTGTGAGAATCGTCTTTTAAACAATGCCGCGCAAATCAAAACGTACGACAAAAAAATAATAACTTCCATTGTAATAGTAGACATATTTAACATCGAAATCTCCTTAATACAAACCGAAAACATACCATTATTTTTAATTATAATATTTTTTTCGATATTTGTCAAGCGTCGTTTCACTATTGACTATACTTACCAATAACGCATTGTAAGTGGATTTAACCAATCAAATGATTTTTCACGCAGAAAAAACAACTTTTCACGCAAATCGTTTTGGCGGCTGTCTTTGTATATTGAATGGAAAATATGTCCATCAATTTCAAGATAATATTTTCGGATTTCGATGATACCTTAAAAAGGTATCTCGTTCTTCCCATGCATAGTTCTATTGACATACGCTAAAAAATATGGTATAATAAAGACAGAACGTAATATCTTTAACAGGAAAAACGTTCAACTTAGATTCACAAAATATTGGAATTACCCGCGCCGGCTCGATGCTGAAAGGTGAAAAAATGACAGAAGAAAAAATTTTACAGAGAATCAATGAACTGGACGAAACGGAAAGCGCCGCTGAGATTGTGAAGTTTATCGAAAACCTCAGCGACGAGGAGCGCACTCCGCGTGTGCTTTGTGAGCTTGCGAGGGCTTATAACAATGTGGCGGTGTATGAGAATCCCGACGACGACACTGATTATAAGCTGCTGAAACGTTCAGTGGAGCTTCTGGAGAGTATCGAGAATCAGTTCCCCAAAAACGACCATCTTTTCAATTACCGTTTTGGATACGCGCTTTTCTTCCTCGACCGCATTGGGGAGGCACTGGAGCGATTTCAAGCCGCGCTTATTGAAAGACCTGATGAGGACTCTAAGGATTTTGTTGAAAAGTGCCTTGATATGCTCGCTTTACCCATTTATGAGAAAAACTTCCTGCAAAGGGTAGATGACGGGTGGAAGAAATTTGCTGCGGGAGAGGAAGAACTTCGGCGGCTTATTTCCGAAAATGCGGATAGTGAGGATATAACCGATTACTGCCACGAGCTTTTGTCGGATACGTTTACCGATTTTTGCTATGAGCTTGGATTCAACGGCGAAAAATACGACCTTATCCTCTCTCCCGAAAAGGATAAGCTAATGCTCTATCTTTTTGATGAGTTTAGAAAGCGCGCTCCCGAAAGCGTTAAAGAGCATTGGAACATAATCCTCGGGCGGCAGCCCGCCGGTGAGAAATTTGATCTGGAATTTCTTGGAAAGCAGTTCTCGCTCTCCGATGTTACTGTTCGGATTGAGCAGGAGGATAATAATCTCACAGTTATCGGTTACAGCGAGAAAATCTCCCCGTTGCTTAACGAGAACAAGAATCAGGCATTCTGGCTTTTCGACCTTTTGCTGGATATGGCATTGGGCGAGATTGTCAATATGCGATATGTGGATTCAATTGATATTGTTGATAAGCCATTTTCCGGAGATGACGCGATTCCGCTTACAAAGCTTCGTGATATAATGAAAGAGCGTTTCGGCGAAAACGAGGATTGGTATAGCGTGGAGAGCTATCTGGAATCGATTACGGGATATGAGTTGACGCCTCGTGAGTTCGCGGAGGACGAATATCCAACGCCGCGTCTGGACGCATTTTACGTCTTTTCATCTGTTCCCCAGCTTATGATTGACTATATCGAGAACAAACATTACACGATAAACAAAGCCGACAATGACGGTGTAGTAGCGGGATTTATCTTTTTCCCGGTACACGTTTTTGAAGACGATGAAAACGGGAATCGCGGAAAGAATATTCTTGATTTCCGTGAGGAGCTTCAAAGCTATATTGAAGATAAAGCAGGGGATAGCTGCGTATTTATAGGCGGTGCTTCCGGGTATGCCAATTGTTATCTTGATTTCCTTGCGTGGAATATCAGGAATGTACTTGACGCCGCCGTTGATTTCTTTGCCGCTCAGAATACCGTTCCGTGGGCATACTATCAAAGCTTCCGTTCGGATGTTAATGTGTTGTCGCTTTTGAGGCGGGATAAAGAGTAATAATTCTGAAAAACTGTTTGCAGTGGAGTAATTGGTACAGTTTGGCAAAATATCCCAGCATATATGAAAGGACTATCTATGAAATTCCGACGAAAGCTATTCGCATTAAAGAAACCATACGACAACAATTCGGATGAACTTTTCCTTAATGCTGTTCGTGAAAACGCTCTTTTTCATTATACACATTGCGACGAATATCGGAAAATATTGGACGGATTGAACTTTGGTAAAGAGGAGATACTTTCCACGAAGTCAATTTCGGAGTATCTCGCAAGGCTGCCGTTCATTCCAACACTGCTTTTCAAGCATTGCAGAATGTTCTCCTTGCCGAGATACAGAATTATCGTCAAGGCTACATCTTCCGGCACAAGCGGGAAATTAAGCGAGATTGGATTCGATGCGGGCGGACTGCTTTGCGGTTTGAAAATGGTGTTAAAAATAGGCAGACACAGAGGTATTTTTTCTATGATACCTTGTCGTTATATCATTATGGGATATCAGCCTCACCACAGCAACCATACAGCGGTAGCTAAAACTGCATTTGGTGCCACGTTCTTTACACCCTGTATCAGTCGAAAATACATTTTGAAATTCAAGGACGGTAAATATTCACCCGACTTTGACGGTATAATCCGCGCAATACAAAAATATGCCAAAAAGCGTGCTCCGGTGCGTTTTATGGGTTTTACGGCATATACCTTCTTTTTACTGAAGGAAATGGAGCAACGCGGTATATCCGTAAAGCTCCCAAAGCACTCTAAGATATTTCTTGGCGGCGGTTGGAAGCAGTTCTACACCGAACAAACCGATAAGGAAACGTTCTATCGACTCGCCGAAAAAGTCCTTGGAATTTCGGACACGGATATTATTGAATTTTTTGGCGCAGTAGAACATCCTATTATGTACACCGATTGTATAAATCATCACTTTCATATCCCCGTTTACAGTCGTGTAATTATACGCAGCTGTGATGACTTTACTCCGGTGAAAAACGGCGAAATGGGGCTTGTAAATCTGATAACCCCAATGGTGAGTGCAACACCTATATTGAGTGTAATGACTGACGATCTCGGAATACTCCACGACAGTGCGGAGTGCGGTTGCGGAATTAAATCTCCGTATCTTGAAATAATCGGCAGAGTAGCACCGGATAGCATTAAGACCTGCGCGGCAGGTGCTTCGGAAATATTGTCGGAGAGTGCCGCGGCTATGGATATGGAGTACAGCGTATGATAATCGCTTACGGAAAAATTCACCCCTCCGAGTGTCAGGATATTATCCTCGGTGAGGCGGAAAATCATATCAACAAAACTCTTGCCGAAAAAACGCTCTCTTCGGAAGTGGTAATATCCGCGATATGTCGTCTCGGACGAGAAATAGATAGCGGAATTTTTGACGACAGAATTAACGCATTGCCCGTAAACGATCCCGCGCATTATAAGGCAATGGCAGTGGAGATGTTTAGTAGGGAATTCTTGGAATACAAGCTTAAAACAGAGTTGGGAATAATTTCTCCGGACGAATCGGAAAATCCGCTGAATATTATTAAAACGCATATAATGCCGCTTGGTGTGATATTTCATATCGCCGCCGGAAATATGGATGGGCTGCCTGCGTTCAGCCTTGTGGAAGGGTTGTTGACAGGCAATGTAAATATTCTAAAACTTCCGCAAGCGGACAACGGCTTGTCTGTCGAAATAATTTCTAAACTAATAGAATACGAGCCTTCGCTCGCCGATTTTATCTATGTTTTCGACACACCATCTTCGGATGTTCACGCAATGCGGAAAATGGCGGCACTGTCCGATGGAATAGCGGTGTGGGGCTGCGATGAGGCAGTTGCGGCTGTGAGAGCACTTGCTCCTGTCGGTGTTAAGTTGATTGAATGGGGGCACAAGCTGAGCTTCGCGTATATCTCAGGTTATTCCGACAAGGAACACGAGCTTGCGGCACTGGCGGCTCATATAGCGGAGACTAAAGGACTGTTATGCAGTTCTTGTCAGGTCATTTATCTCAATACTGAAAACGATGGCGACTTAGAAAGCTTTTGCCAAGAGTTCCTTCCAATACTGGAGCGTGAGGTCGTATGTAGAGTCCCCATTTCAATAGGTGGCAGAGCACATTCTCTGTTACATAGATACACCGATATGCTGGAGAATATCCTAAGTGGAGAGTACGTTCCACATATATACAAGGGTAGAGGCTGTTCATTAACAATAGGTACGGATAGCGAACTGGAATTGTCAGAAATGATGTGTAATGTATTAGTAAAAAAACTCCCACGGAATGAAATTATCCCTGTGCTTCGACGAAATAAAAACTATCTTCAGACTGCGGGGCTTATTTGCTCCGATACCGAACGTGCCGAGCTTTCTGATATTCTGGCACGAAGCGGGGTGACGCGTATTACAACAGCGGGCGCGATGTCAGAATATTTCGCGGGCGAGGGTCATGATGGAGAATATCCGCTAAGACGCTATACCCGTATTGTCAATACAGAATAAAACCGTTTTTACTTTCAAATCAAGGAAACATTTTATGGTATGTCGAAGATGGGTATGAGGAAGTAATATGATTAACTTTGTAAATGAGTTTAAATCTCTACTGGCACGCGATTATAACTGCTTGCCCGAGGATTTCGATAAAAATGAGAATATTCTGACTGCTCCGTCCGAGAGTTTTGGCAGAAACTACTGCGAGTATAGTCGATTATTCCGAATGGTAACATTTGGAAACAGCTGCGTAATCTGCGCGGACAAGGTATTACATCCATTTTTGCGGGAATTCATTAAATCAGAGTACGGACATCGACTCTTTGAACAGAACGCGCTTTTTTCGTTACAAGGTGAACTCACGCGTTTCAGGTACAAGTTAGGAGGCTCTCATCATTATTTTCTGCCCAAAAATCAGGTTGAGTTATCCGGGAAATTCCGACTAAAATGGTTGTTTGACAAGACGGATTTTATGAAATTTTACGGTGATAAGCGTTTCCCTAACGCGCTTTGTGAACATTATTCGGAAACCCGCCCCGATAAAATCGTGGTTCTGGCTTATGACGGTGAGAACATAATGGGAATGGCGGGCTGTTCCGAGGACGCTCCGGGTTGGCTTCAGATTGGTGTTGATGTGATTCCCGAATATCGGGGCAGGGGAGTTGGTACATTTTTGGTAAACTCTCTGAAAAATGAGATTTTACGTCGCGGGGAAATACCGTTCTACGGTACTGCCGTAGCCAATATTCATTCGCAGAATATCGCAATAAAATGCGGATTCAAACCCGCGTTTGCGGAAATTGGAGCTGTCGGAGAGGGGAAAACTATGGACATGAAAATGAGTGTATCAAACGAAGAGTTATTTGCTCTTACAAAAAAGGCGTTTGATAATGATGAGGTGGCTGAATTCCTGTGCGGAGAAAATGGATATGCAATCCACGGCAATCGGGATATACCTACTAACATTCCTACTGATTTCAACAGAATAGTAAGAAATGGTATATACAAGTTATATTCAGAGACACATGATGAAAAAATCATAGCTGAATTTTGCAAGGCAATTGAAAATTTAAACGATACACCAACTCGAGTTTGGTGTGCTTATATGGCTTGCTGGAATCAGATTCTTAATGAACATGCTAAGTATCCGGCACCGTTTATGATGGCAGATGAAATTCTTTTAAATAAAATGAGAGTTAATCTGCAAAGTAATGAGATGTCACTCCGAAATTGTAGGGATTGGATGGGCAATAATAAAGACGATGGATTGTGGGGCTATATAAACTATTTGGATCGTATCTTAATGGAAGATTGTGGGATGTGCTTATTATGAGTGAAGTTGGTAACGGTTTTTTTGAATATGGATCTTCGTTTCCAGTACCTAAGAGCGACTATAATATGTATTATATGGGGTTGTGTGTTCCTTGTGAACTCGCTGAAAAATGAGATTATTTGACAAGGCTGCGAAAATCGACATGATTGGAAAGGTCGTGATAGTATGGACGACAAGGAAAAACAAGCTCCCGAAACAAGTGACGAAAAGACTCGGGTTGATGATATGAAGCAGGAGCTTGAGGACTACATTGAGGAGCAGGGGATTTACATTCGACAATAAAAAAATCCGCAAGGCATTAACCTTGCGGATTTTTTTATTTAACATACGCACCCTGATAATAGAATTCCAGAATTTGCTTATAGTCCCAGACCCAGTATGTTGCCAACGCGTTTGCGCCGTTTTCACTGAGTCCGACTCCGTGACCGTATCCGTATGTAGTGATTGTAAATTCATCGGAGTCCGCATCGTAATCAATATCAAACGCGCTGGAACGAATATCAAATCCCATAATCCGTTCACGGAATACACGCCCTGTAATTTTCACCGTGTCGCCATCGCTGTCAACATAAGTGTTGTAGCCGCCAACGGTCATATTTCCGACATATTTGCCCTCTGTTCGGTCGTTTATTGAGAACCAGTCGGACGGGTCGCCGCTCAGAGAAATTCCTGTGGAGCTGTAAATTTTCGACTTAATCTCCGACGAACTGAAAATAGCTTCTCTGCCATAGTTGGGGTCATAACTTGCGTCAAGCTCGCAGTAAACACTTTTCAGATATGGATATTCCACACCCCAGACGTTTTTACTGGACGCCGTACAGCCTGCCGAGGAGGCGGAATATACCGCCTGAATCAACTCGCCATCATAATACACCGCTTGTCCGATTACGGATTCCACTAGTGTGCGAACCGATTCGGTAACGTTGTCCCTTAGAAGAACATTTGGGTAGCTTCCGTGTGAATTGTGGTATTTCACATGTGTGTAAGAGGCTACCGCCTGAGCCTTTATCGCTTCGGGAGCAAAAGTCCCACCGATTTCACACATTACTATACGCGAAACAATGTCTAACGCCGTTCCTGAAACTATATCCCCACCATCGTTTACCGTGAGGATCTCATTTGCCGCAGTGTTGTCAGTAATTGTTTGCGGCGGACGCGTCGGTACTGAATCCGTTGAAGATGTCGATTCGGAGTCCGATGTTGAAGTTGTCGGCTCGGGGTCTTCGGTCGGTTCGGAAGTATTGCTGTTGTCGTCTTGTGGCTTTGATGTAGTGTCAGATTCGTGTGAGGTGTTTGAATCGGAGCTAGAGGTATCAGAAGTGTCAGATGAATCGGCGGAGCTTGTGTCAGAGTTGTTATCCGGGTTTTCCGAAGAATTGGAAAGCTCAAGCTGTTCCATAAGCTCACTTGGTTTATAGGTCGTTTTTACGGGCTTCATATTGAGAGTGGGAGTCCCGAATGCTGTGGTTACGGATGTGGTGTTGTCCGGGACAATAGGAATCTGGGTTATATCTGAGGTGATGAAGTCTTGTGTGCCCATTCCTTGTGGATTGTCATCGTTTTCCGCCGGCGTGTCAACGGATTCGGCTAAAGGCTCTGAAACCGTTCCCATTACGCCGCAGACAAGAAGATATACATTACAGATTATCAACGCAACGATGATTTTCGCGAGTGATAAATTTTTCATATTCACGTCCTTATCGTTATTCATAGTCCTCGGGATTGTCCTCAAGGTGATTCTGTTTTATGTAATCGTCCAGACCCTTTACTACTGAGGTGTCCCACGTTCTGCCTTTCCAAGTTTGTCCGAAGGCTTGATAATACGCGTCAAAATACTTAATGCTGTCCTTTTTGACAATTTTATCGGTATCAACCTCGGGAGATTCGTTTGGACGAACCTTTCTCGCGACGACTACCAATCTTGCTTCAAATCCGGTATCCTGATCACAGGTTGATAATGTAACAAGCTCATCGCCATATTGAACATCTACGCCGGTTTCGTAAAGGCTTCTGTCCTCGCATTGAAGAACATAATCGAAAAACTCATTGGGATTGGTGAAGTAGATTTTATGCGTGTAATCGAAGACTTCACCGTGTTCTTCATAAATATTTGTCATAAATACAGAGATTATTTTGTATTGATTACTGCTGAACAGAGTGTCAAACTCAATAGTGGGGGAGACCTTCAGGAAATCAATGTTGCGTTTATAGTCCATTAATGCCGAGAACTGATATTTGTAGAGCATATTATGCCCATAAATTATTGTGTTCTGCGGCATGGAGTCTTTAGTGATTTTGCCCTTATGGTCTACAAAGAGCGTTCCCGAAAACTCGTCCTGCTTTTGGAAGTTACGGTGGAGGTAGTAATCCTTTTCAGGGTGCTGCATAACCGGATAATCAATGTTTGTACCGGGAATGGTAAGCCAGCCGATGAAATCATTGTTTTCGGCGTATAGCTCCGCGAAACGCTCCGTGTCTATGGTTCCCTGTGGGAGCTGGTCTATATGCTCTTGTGTGGGAGCTTTATTTTTGAGGTCGATTATAAATCGATCGGTTTCATCTTTGCCGCCATATTCCTTGCTGAATTGCAGTATTATCATCACAATCGCTACAATTAGAATTACTAATGCAAGCAGAAACACTATCTTACGTGCAATTTCGGCGGTAGTATCGCCTTTACTTGGAAAAAGTCCTGTTACAAGGCTCTCTCCAAAACTTTGTTTCTTTTTCTTGCGTTTTTTGTTTTTGGGAGTTAGAGGGGAGAACCCCATATCCATTTGTGCCATTTTGTGTCAGTCCTTTCGATGCTGTATTAGTAAGAATATCCCTGAATTAACTTAGAATCCCACTTTCTGCCGCCCCATTCACCTCCGTGAATATCATAGAACAAGTCATAAAATAATGGGTCGGGATTTGAGTACGCTTTTGAAACATCTACGCTTGGATCCTCTCCGGGGCGGGTCTTTCGAGCGAATATTACCCACCGCGGGTCAGCCGTATCGCCGCCGTAAGAGCCGAACATACAAGTCGATAGCGTAAGCAATTCATCTCCGTAGCGCAGGTCAACATCGGGATTATAGAACGATGTTCGGTCTAAAATATTCGCACAGTACTCATCGAACTCGGACTTACTTGAGAAGTTGTGAACGGTATGGTAATTGAACACCTCTCCCGCTTCTTCTCTGGTATTGGTAAGAATCCCCGCAAAAATCTTGTAGGTCGACTTCTCATAAAGTGTGCTGAATTCGATGGTTGGGTGATTCTGATAATAGCTTATATCCCCTGTGGAAGGCATACTGAAATAGTATGGGAGCGTTCCGAAATACTCTCCGGATTTCATATTATGACCGTAAACAATGATGTTCGCGGGCTGGGAATCGGGCTTTATCGGGGCGTGACAATCCGCGAAAAGTGAACCCGAAACGCTTTCCTGACTATAAAAGTTGTGATTGAGATAGTAATCGTTATCGGTTCCCTGAAGCACGGCATAATTAATAAAATTCATTCCCGGAATATTAATCCACCCGATAACGTCTTTGTTGATTTCCAACAGCGGCAGGAATTCGTCCATTACCTTTGGATATTCCTTTTGAAGCTGTTCTTTTTTCTCATCCGTAATTTGTACGGTGGTTGCACTTCCGTGGTAGATGTTGCTTAATTCCTCGTTCAATTTCGTATCATTTGCGAGGTCAACCTTATATTTAATCAGGATAACCATTGAGACAATCAAAACGATGGTGCCTATAAGAAAAATGATTTTTCTTATAATTTCACCAGTTGAATCGCCTTTACAAGGAAAGAGATATTTCCTAATACGAATCAGAATGTTCCCTTTTTCAACAAAATTTGCCATATATATATCCCCCCAAGGTAAAAGATGTCAGTAGCTCAGGAGCTTTGAGGTATCCCAGACTCTGCCGCCCCAGCTGCTTTCTATTTGTTTATAATAGTAGTCAAACAATTTCGGGTTATAGTTTCGATAAGCAACT
Source organism: uncultured Ruminococcus sp. (assembly GCA_964480645.1). Taxonomy (GTDB): domain Bacteria; phylum Bacillota; class Clostridia; order Oscillospirales; family Ruminococcaceae; genus CAG-115. The sequence goes on from CAYZQU010000007.1 coordinate 13,580, forward strand.
GAAGTATCTACTTCTTCGGATTCGCCGGGGCGAACCTTACGTGCTACGACCACCCAGCGTGTTGCGATGTCTCGACCAAGAGGCCAGTTGCATGTCGACAACGTAAGCAGCTTATCACCGTAAGTCAAGTCAACATCGGTGAAAAACCAACTTCTGTCCATAACGTCCAGAATAAACTGGTTAAAATCGTCCTGACCGGAAAAACGTGTCTTGTCAACATAACGAAAGACTTCTCCGTACTGTTCCTCGGTGTTTAACAGCATTCCCGCGAAGATTTTGTAAACCGCGCATTCTCCATCTGGGGTCGTCAGCATTATGGTCGGATGTTTTTTATAGAACGCAATCGGTTCGCTGCTGTAATCATTGGGAACATAATGCACAACATACGCGAAAAAGTCACCGGTTTTCATATTATGTCCAAAAAGAACCGTATTTTCATCTGTGCCGTCCCATGTGTTGTACGGCGATGAGAAGATTGTTCCTGATATGGATTCGTTTCCGTAAAAGTCGTGATTGATGTAATATTCAAGGTCCGGTCCCGCGACAACTACATTGTTCACCGCTGTCCCTTGAATTTTAATCCACGCGCGCGTATCGGCATTCTGTTGCTTCAGCTTGTCGAAGTTGGGATATTCCTTTACATTTACAACAGGGGTAAGGTCGATGATTTCAGGTTCTTCCGTACCGGGACCTGTAACAGTGCTGATGTTGGGATTGGTTATATAATCAGGCTCGGAATACCCGGAGGTGTCGATTTGTACACCGCCCAAATCCGCGATTTTTTTATTTGTTTCACGCCCTTGCGCAAGCTGAACAATCTGCCAGCCCAGATAAACAAGCGCGGCAATCAAGCACACAATCGCTGCCATAAGGAATATCTTGCGAAATTTTTCGCGCGGCTCGTCCTCGGATCGTGGAATGACGTTTTCCGCAATTTTTCCCCAGATGTTCTTTTGGTTCGCCCTTCCGTTTATCTTGTCCGTCTTATTTTTCTTGGTAGATGTGCTTTCTACTCCGAATTTATCCATCGCGATGTTTGTGGATTCTTTCTTTTTCTTGTTATGTTCTTCACGCTCTTTGAGATTTTTCTCCCAATCATCATCAAATAAAGATGGCATTTATGATTCCTCCTTGCTTTTTATTCCACGAAGCAGCATTTCAAGTGCTTTTTCGGTGGCTGCCGTTCTTATATAATCTCTGCCTTTATTGGCGAATTCAAATCGTTTGGATTCGCTTGCGGACTTTTCAAAAACGGCGATATATACCGTCCCCACCGGATTTTCCATTGTTCCTCCGGTGGGACCGGCAACACCGCTTGTGGATACTGCAAAATCCGCTCCGGAGACCCTCGCCGCGCCGCTCGCCATTTCCTCGGCGCAGGGAAGACTGTACTCAGTAAACTCTTGAAGTGTTTTCTCGGACACCCCCAGTATTTTATTTTTAATACGGTTGGAATAGGAGCAGATTCCAAGCTCTATTACCGAGCTGCTTCCCGAAATTGATGTTATTGCCGCGGAAATCATTCCGCCCGTACAGCTTTCGGCTGTGGATATTTTGTAACCGCGTGCTGTGCATTCGCGGACGATTTCTTCTGATAATTTCCGTATGTTGATGTAAATTTCTTCCATTAATCTAAAAATACCGTTTCCTCTCCGTATTTGAACCGCCTTACGGTTGTTTTTTCGATAGCCTCGGCTATCATTGAATCAAAGTCGTATGAATTTTCCGCCGCGAGAATGTCCTCAATATGCGGCTTTGTGCGCGGGTGCTTCGGTGAGAACACCGTGCAGCAGTCCTCATAAGGAAGTATTGAGGTTTCAAATGTTCCGATTTTGCGCGCTATTTCGGTGATTTCAATCTTGTCCATTCCAATCACGGGACGGAACACCGGGAATTCCGCTGCGGCGTTAGTGCAATATAGGGCGGGAAGCGTTTGGCTTGCTACCTGAGCAAGGCTCTCACCTGTGATTATTGCTCCGTATTTGTCACGGCTACATATTGCATTAGCGATTTTTACCATAAGTCTGCGCATAATCACCGTAAAATACTCCGAGGGACAATTATCACGCAAAGCTTCCTGAATTTCCGTGAAAGGTACACAATAGAACATTATATCTCCGCACCAATCCGTCATCTGTTCACAAAGCTTCTGAACCTTTAACAGCGCTCGTTCGGAAGTGTATGGCGGACTAATATAATGTATACAGTCAACCACCAGACCGCGTTTTGCCATCATATAGCCCGCGACGGGGGAGTCAATTCCTCCCGATAGCATCAAAAGCGCCTTTCCACTACTGCCAACAGGCATTCCTCCCGCGCCTGTGATTCGTTTTGCGGACAGATATGCGCCCACATCGCGAATTTCCAGCCGAACTGTAACTTCGGGATTGTGTACATCCACCGCAATATGCGGGAACGCGTCCAGAACCGCGTCGCCGAGAGCCTGCTGAATCTGCGGGGAATTCATGGGAAAAGTTTTATCGGCGCGCTTGGCTTCGATTTTGAAAGATTTCGCGTCTGAAAGAGCGTCTTTTAGATATTCTCCTACATTATCCACAACAGTGTTGAAATCTTTCGGAAATACCGCGCACTTTTGAATCGCGCCGATTCCGAACACACGTTTAAGTGCATCAACAGCCTCGTTTACGTCAGAGTTTTCATCTTGCGGTTCTATGTAAATCGTGGACTGATTGCGTGAATAAGCGAACTGTCCGATTAATTTCAGACGGCGCTTAATATTACTTTGGAGCATATCCTCAAAAGTCTTCTTATTAACGCCCTTTAAGGCGATTTCTCCGTATTTTACCATTATGATTTCTTTCATCTTCTGACCCTTTCGATGGTTTTAGAAATTCCCTCACATAGTGCGAGGATGTCCTTGGGAGTGTTTTCCGAGCTGAATGACACACGAACCGCGCAGTCCGCGTCCTTATCAGAAACGCCAAGAGCGTCTAAAACGCCACTCTTTTTACCACGAGAGCATGCCGAACCACTGGAAACGTAAATTTCACGTTCTTCTAGTGAGTGTAGCATAATCTCACTGCGTACTCCGCGAACGCTGAAGTTAACAATGTTTGGAACACAGTTATCATCGGAGTTGATTCCAATGTCTGGGAGCTTGGATAATTCTTCCAATAAAAAATGTTTCAGTTTGGCAAAATGCTCGTAATCACCTTTGTAGGCTTTAACAGCCGCCTCCAGACCGGCAATCAGTTCCACGGGTTCTGTGCCTGAGCGGAGGTCATTTTGTTGTCCGCCGCCCGAAAGCAATGGGAAAATATGCTCTCCCTTACGGATAAACAGCGCACCAATTCCCTTTGTCGAGTGGATTTTATGTCCGGAAATGCTGATTAAATCGCCATCCAATGGAACTTTCAGGAATCCCTGAACTGCGTCGATATGTACAATGGTTTTCGGATTTTTGCGTTTTACCTCACGATACAGACGTGGAACATCAATCTTATAGCCTGTTTCGTTGTTTACTGCCATAGCACTTAGTAGCGCGGTATTTTCGTCCACCGCGTTCACCAATGCGTCAACGAAATCGCCATAATCTTTTGGAGCAAGCCGATTGACCTCGTAGCCGTCCTCCTCAAACCGTGTGATAGTTTTTGCGACAGAGGGATGTTCAATTGCGGTTGTGATGATGTTCGCAGGATTGCCGGAAGATAGAGTGTGCGAAAATCGGGGTAAACTGCCGAGTAAGGCGGTATTGTTACTTTCTGTCGCTCCGGACGTGAATAACACACTGCCGTCAAACGGAGATTTTCTGCCTGTGACCGCCGCAAGAAGCGTTTTTTTCGCTCGGGCTATAATCTGCATAGAAGATGTTCCCAGCCTGTGTAGTGAGCTTGCGTTTCCGAAGGACTCACTCATCGCCTTGTTTACCGCGCTTACACATTCTTCACATGGCTTGGTTGTCGCGGCATTGTCCAAATATATCATAACTTCACCTTTTCTTGTTTCTTTCATAAACTGATTTATACACCTTATAATTATAACACAAAAAAAGAGATTTGACTAGCTTTTTTTGCGAAATTTCACATTTATTTCATAAAAATTTCTCGTAATAAATTAAAAGGTTACAAAAAAGTTACAAAACAGTTACAAATAGTTACAGTTTGCGAGATTTTGGTTACAATATTGTCATAAATATTGATTTTTAATTTTGGTTGTGATAGAATAAATTCAGAAGGAAGAAAATCCAAAACAAAATCCTCTTGTGTACGCGCGTCGTTCATTCCCCGAACGGCGCGCAATTTTTATATGTGAAAATTCTGTAACACATTTTTACCTGCCGCATAATATGTACTGTGAGACGGAAGCTCCACCGGGGAGCGGAAAATTTCACATACTACCATTTCTTTTAAGGAGGAAACATTATGTGCGGTTTCAATTTTGGCAACAATAGCTGCTGCTGGATTATCATCCTGATTCTCTTGTTCGCTTGCTGTGGCAACGGCTGCGGTAACGCTCAGAACGATGGCTGCGGCTGTGGCTGTGGCAACAACAACGGCTGCGGATGCGGCTGCTGATTCCCCCCACAGGGATAGCCCCTAACTGACGAAGCACCACGGTGATAAGCCGTGGTGCTTTTTTATGTGTGAATTATGTCCGCAAATTCTCCGGAGCATGCTTTTATCAAATCATTGGGAGTAAGTTCCAGTTGAAGTCCAAGTCTTCCACCGCTGATTGTTATTTCGTTTAGTGATTTCGCGCTTTCGTGAATTACCGTGCGGAATTGCTTTTTCATTCCAATAGGTGAACAGCCCCCGCGGATATATCCTGTTATTGCGAAAATGTCCTTGACATGGATTGGCTCAACAGATTTTTCGTCCACCGACTTTGCGCATTTTTTCAAGTCCATTTCACAATCTACCGGAATACAGAACACATAATATTTTCCGCTTTTTCCAACTGTTACCAGTGTTTTAAACACGCTTGCACAATCTTTTCCCACAAGCTCGGCAACTTGCACTCCGTCCGTAAATTCTTCACATTCGTAGGTATGCGCGACATACGGAATTTTCAGCTTGTCAAGAATTCGCATTGCGTTGCTTTTATTGTCCTTAGCCATTTTACATTACGCCCCTGACTTTTGAATACATTTTAATTCTATTATCCTCACAGCAAATGCCGCCCCAAGCGGTGGGCATTTAATGCTCGGAGCGGTATAGCTATTAGTTTCGGGTAAATTCAGATTTCCTCATCATCGTCGATGTCGAGATTCCACTTGTCAAAGATATCGGTTTTGCCAAGCAGGAAATACGCAACTGCCGCTGCGGCAACAGCCGCCAGCGCGATGATTCCCGAAATGATTACTACTTTCTTAGTCATAGTGTTTCCTCCTGATTTTATAATGCGGATATCCACATTTTAATTACTGAAACCGAGCAGCCATATCGCCGATACCGTTATCATTGGTCGGCTCACCGATTGCTCCGAATTTCCACTCTCCGTTATAGCGGTAAACCTCGCCGAAAATCATTGCGGTTTTACCCTGATAATTTTCGGAAAGATTATATTTGCACAACTCTGTGCCGGTATCCGCGTCAACAATTCTGATGAATGCGTTTTCAATCATACCGAATTGCTGATTGCGCTCACGTGCTTGATAAATCGTTACCACGAAAACAATTTTTGAGTACTCCGCAGGAACACGGTTAAGCTCCACAATAATCTGCTCATCATCGCCATCTCCCGCGCCGGTGAGATTGTCGCCGCAGTGACGAACTGCTCCGCTTCTGTGTTGAAGCTGTCCATAATAAACAACATCAACAGGACCGGCGAGTTTTCCCGTAC
>CAYZQU010000007.1:19391-23109 GCA_964480645.1 uncultured Ruminococcus sp.
GGATAGCCGAAGCGTCGCAGTCAATATCAGCTCTTCTTGAGAAGAAGCCTTTTTTTACTTCGTCCCAGCCCAATCCGACAACAAGTGACTTAAGTCCGCTGTTGCCCTTTGTAAGGTCAACCTTTTGACCTTTTTGCAGATTTACAGACATACTGAATCCTCCATAAATGTATAATGTGTTTTACTAATTTATATTATACAACATTTAATTCCAAATTTCAAGTGCTTTTGGAAATTTTTCTTTATTTCATGAGCAAATCCGCAAAGTATTCAGCCATAAACGGATTTCTGATAAGCAAAGGACCGATTATATGCGTTCCGTAAAAATTTCCATTGTGGATTCCCTCAACAGTTGGGGTACTTTCGGAATTTCCCGCGCCTTGCTTTACCGTGAACATCTGCTTTACATCACCATAGATTTGGCTCGACTTGTTGACAAAGCCGATAATGTCTTTACCGTCAAAATTTACAACGCTATCGGTAACAATTCGTTCAGTGCCTTCTTTAACTGTGAAATCAAACAGCCCCAGGCCGGAATATTCCTTATCATCGCGGTCGGTGATTTTCGAGCCGAACATTTCAAAGGAGTTTCCTATTGCAAGAAGAATTGAGTGCTCCAACGCGGATTTAATCTCCTCGACATACGGCGTAAGGTATTCAAGCGCGACTTTTTGATTGCGCTCCGTGCCTGAGCCGATGTAGATGAAGTCCGCGTCAAAATCCAATTTGTCGTCTACTGATTGGCGGATTATCTCGACAGTTTCTCCCTTTTGAACAAGAGCGCGCTCCAGAGCCAATACATTTGCGTAATCGCCATAAAGATTCATTAAATCGTGAAAAAGATGAAGAATTTTCATATTGCACCTCACTTAATTGTAACCTTTGACAGAAATTTCGCCTTATCCGAAAAGCAGGTTACAGTGTAGAGCTTTTGATGATTTTCCTTGGCGATTTGGTCGACTGCCTCCTCGATATTCGGCATTACGGAGAGCTTTTTCGAGGGTATATCCGTATATAAGAATCGGGTTTCCAAGTCTCCCGCGTGTGCGCCGAGGAGGTAGATATGTTCTACGCAAGGGTTGTTCAGCAACTCGAAATCAATGTCCCACAGCCAACTAACCTCTCCCGTAGAGTAGCGGCGACTGACGGAATCCACAATAATAATCACTCCGCAAGGCTTATTCTGCCCGATTATGTAGCGGATTGACTGATCATAGGATATGGAATTCTCGTGCTTGGATACCAAGAATGTTCCATCAATATTGCCGAGAGAATATTGCACGATTCTTCCGTTTTTAAGAACGTAATCGCTTATGTCTTCGGAAATCCGCTCTGGGGCAATTCCTACCAAATCGCACACCGAAAAGCACGCGAGAATATTGTATACATTATAAATACTCTTAAAGCTCAGTGTGATTTTGTATTTTTCGTTCACCGAGATTATACCGCTATCCAAATCGGCTTCGGTAACAGTATAGTTGGCGGACTGTTTTTTGTGTCCGCAAGAGGGGCAGAAGTAGCCGCCTATGTGGTTATAGTGGCGATATTCGTACTTCATACGCGATTTGCAGTTAGGACAGAACGCTCCGTCATCGTAGACCGAGGTGTTTTCATCGGTTGAGAAAGACTGCTTGTCCATTCCGAACCAAATCACATTGGGTCTGTCCTTGCCGTACAGTGACACAAGCGGGTCGTCCGCGTTGAGAATCAGCGTGGATTTATCCGAGATACTCTCGCGGATTGCTTCGTAAACCCACTCCGGATGTCCGTTGCGGGTAAGCTGGTCACGGTAAAGGTTGGTGATTACATAATGTGTGGGGGCGAAGTACTTAAATGTGAATTTTGAGTAACGCTCGTCCGATTCCAGCAGCAAAATATCCGCCTTGACGCGTCCGCCAAGCGTGGAATTTTGAAGTATCACCGTAGTAACGCCCGCAATCTGATTAGAGCCTTCCTTGTTCCATATTACGGATTTGCCCTCTTTGCGCAGAATGTGGGCTATCATCTCCACCGTGGAGGTCTTTCCGTTACTTCCCGTTACGGCGATTATCTTTTCGGGGAGCTTCACACGTCCGAGAATGTTCGGGCAGAGTTTCAGCGCGATTTCTCCCGGAATACTCGAACCTCTGCCTATCAGATGTCCTATAAAGTGCAGAATTTTGCACACCAAAATTGTAAAAAATACTCTCATATATTCTTGTATGATACAGTAAAGACCATATCATCCTTTCCCAGAATTTACGCTCATCTTGAAGTTAAGAAAAATTTGAACAACCGAGTGAGCGCAGAGAGCTGTTCAAATTTTATGCAATGGTGCATTACCCAATCCAACCCTTTTCCGTCCAAGTGCACCATCTTCCCGAAAAGGGTTCTATTTTTATATCTCCACGCTTATCAATTTCCAGAAACGAACGATATCCGGTGTAGCCCTCGTCATAGTAGACAAGATAAAGATTCCACGTGCGATCCTTGGCGCTTTTCAAGTAATCCGAATATGTTCTTATAATCAGCAGCATATCCCCATCTTCATCGTAAAATGCCGCTGCATACCAAAAACCGCCGCGGTCGCTGTCTTGGCGATACTTATCCCACAGACTGTCAAGCGTAGATGCAATTTTACTATCGGATAAAGGATAGGAATTTTCATAGTAATTTTCGCCGTCATCATATTTCAATTTAATCTCATCGGGGCTTGAGAAGGAAAATCCGGCTTCATACAGACCGTTGTAGTACAAGCCCTTAAAATAAGTAGAAATTTGATTAAACTCGTCCCTATTGGAGCGGTAAAAGTTTTCCGTCTTAAGAATTAGGATTTTATCTTCAAATAGCCACAAGTTAAACCGCACAATAAGTGTGAGAATAACCAAAACGCCAGCAATTATCGCTGCGACTTTAATTTTATGTTTCAAAGCGGTTTTCATCATAAATTCCTCGTATAATGTTCACTTTACGCATTTGGCGCAAATTTTTCCATTATTTTGACAGCGGTTTTGATTCCGTCCACCGCCGCAGACATTATTCCGCCCGCGTATCCCGCGCCTTCGCCGCAAGGGTAGAGATTCTCGCAGGATTCAGCCTCGAAAAGCTCGTTCCTTGGGATTCTTACGGGACTGGAGGTGCGTGTTTCAATTGCGGTCAGAACACTGTCGCCGTCCGAGAATCCGTGAATTTTCCGCTCAAATTGGCGGATTCCCTTATCCAGATACTCACTTACGAAATCGGGGAACAGTTCACGGAGATTGCGCTGTTGAATCCCAAGCGGATAGGTAGGAATTACGCGTCCAAGCGACATTACGCCACCCTCGTCGAGAAATTCACGCGTTAACATCGCGGGAGCAGCGCCGTTTTCGCTCATTTCATACGCTTTTGATTCCAAACGTCCAATGAAATCCACGCCGGAAAGCGGTTCGTTTCCAAAATCTTCCGGAGAAACTGATACCAGAACAGCGCTGTTGGCATTTGCTCCCGCGCGGTCAAAATAACTCATTCCGTTAGTCACAATACTGTTAGGATTGCTTGCAGACGCGACAACAAATCCCCCCGGACACATACAAAACGTGTAAACGCCCCTACCGTTTTCTCGGTAGGAGAGCGCATATTCGGCAGGCGGCAGGGCAGGGTGTCCGGCAAATTTACCGTACAACGCTCGGTCAAAATCCGTTTGGAGGTGTTCAATTCTCGCGCCAACGGAAAACCGCTTTGGGACGAGATTTACACC
>CAYZQU010000008.1:0-22750 GCA_964480645.1 uncultured Ruminococcus sp.
ACCACCGGCTCTAAGATGAACCGTGTGAAGTTAGCCTCAACCAAAAAGGGCGTGGAAAACTTTCTCACAAACAGTCTTCTTGAGGTTCGTCCAATGAGTATTGACAAACTCCAAGGTCTGCGAAGTCGAATCAATACGGTTGACGAGTGGCTCTCGGGTGATGTCCGCGAGGATGTAATCGGTGCGTTGGAGCAGGGAGCGTCCAAAAACGACGATTACATAATCATCGCGACAAGCTCCGAGGGTACGGTGAGAAACGGCAGCGGCGACACAATCAAAATGGAGCTGATGTCTATTCTCAAGGGCGAGTATGTCAACCCGCACGTTTCGATTTTCTGGTACAAGCTGGACTCCGTGGACGAGGTTGGCGACCCGGAAATGTGGATTAAGGCAAATCCTAATCTCGGAAAAACTGTAAGCTATGAAACGTACCAGCTCGACGTGGAGCGAGCCGAGAAAGCTCCGGCCGCACGGAACGATATTCTTGCAAAGCGTTTCGGGCTGCCGATGGAGGGCTACACATATTACTTCACTTACGAGGAAACGCTCCCCCATCGCCACCGGGACTTCTGGCAATTGCCGTGCGCGTTAGGCGGAGATTTATCGCAAGGCGACGACTTCTGTTCATTCACTTTTTTGTTTCCGCTGTCGAACGGTGCGTTCGGCATAAAAACACGAAATTATATTTCGTCATTAACGCTTAAAAGGCTGCCTCTCGCTATGCGCGCAAAGTACGACGCGTTTATGGCGGAGGGCAGTCTTATGGTGTTTGAGGGCGCGGTACTCGATATTATGCAGGTATATGAGGACTTGGACAATCACATAATAGAGCGCGGATATGACGTCCGCGCTTTCGGTTATGACCCGTACAATGCTAAAGAATTTGTGGAGCGTTGGATTTCGGAGAACGGTCCGTTTGGTGTTGAGAGGGTAATTCAAGGCGCGAAAACGGAGAGTGTTCCGCTTGGGGAGTTGAAAAAACTTGCCGGAGAGCGTATGCTCCTGTTCGATGAGGAGATTATGGAATTTGCGATGAGCAACTGCATAGTTATGGAGGACACTAACGGCAACCGCAAGCTGTTAAAGAAACGCCACGCGGCTAAGATAGATCCCGTGGCGGCGACTATGGACGCGTTTGTGGCGTTTAAGCTGAACCGGGAGGCGTTTGATTAACCCCCTTGACTTTTCCGAGAGTTTGTGGTATAATAGTATTGCAAAAATTATACCACGAAAGGCGGTAACCAAAATGGATGAAAACACTCTTGCAAATCTTGAAGGTGTGGAGATTAAGCCGTGTGAAATCAAGCCCGATTTAGATGACAGAACCAAGTTTGTCAAGCTGGACGGCGGCTCGGCGGCGAAAATGCGTATCAGCGCGTTTGTGCAGAACTCCATTCCTGCGGTGATGGGCGGCGCGTCTGCCAATCTGTATACGGTCACGTTCCCCGAAGGAGTTCCGCACGTTTTGTGCCAATTGAAGGACGGTCGTGGATATTTCAGCATGGTTCGTGACCCCGCCACGGGGCAGTTTTCCGCTGTGACTCCACTTAATCCTGTTGGAACGGGATACGCAATAGCGTCATCCGCGTTTGCGGTGATGTCAATAGCGACTTCACAGTATTACCTCACCGAAATCAACAACAAGTTGAACAAGATTCAGCTCGGAGTTGACAAGATACTCGAATTTCTGTACGGCGAAAAACGCGCGGAACTGATGAGCGAGGTAATGTTCGCGAAGTACGCGTATGATAATTTCACATCAATTATGGAGCATTCCGAACAGCGTGTGGCTACGATTTCGGGACTTCAGGACACGAAGAAAATCGCGATGAAAGACCTTGAGTTCTACATTTCCGATTTGGACAGTCTGGCACAGAATACGGGCAAGGACATTCCCGCTGCCGCGAGAAAAGCTTTGCGGCTTAAAGATTGTTTGGACTTGTCGGCACAACTGTATGTACTGAGCGGATTGATGGAGATGTACTACTCGCAGAACACGGACAAATCGTATATCGCTTATCTGGAAAAAGAAATGGTTTCGTATCTCGACAAAACGGAAAAGCACATACTAAAGGACTATGCAACAATTTCAAATGCCGTGTTGAAGGACAAGCACATAGACGACAAGGATAAGCAAAGTATCCTTAAAACCATGGACGAACTCAACGGCGGCGAGGAGAGCAAACTTCACAAGTCGCTGAAAGACGCGCTCCACGCGTCAGAGAAGGAAGCTGAGTTTTACATACGTAACAGCGGTGACATCTATATGCGTGTAAATGCATAAACTGAATAATAAGCTAAAGGGCGGGGATACGGATACCGCCCTTTTCTTTTTCCGCGAAAAAAACACGCCCTTTTATGAGAGGAGAGCGAAAGTTGCTCTCCTCTTTTATTTTGTAAAGGAGTGATATTTTGAGAAACGAGATTTATCATCACGGCATACTTGGGCAAAAATGGGGTATCAGACGGTTTCAAAACAAAGATGGCACAAGAACATCTGCGGGTAAGAAACGATACAACAGTGAACACCCGAAAATGGACGAGAAGACTAAGCGCACAATAAAGGTAGCTAGTGCGGTCGGCGCAGCGGGTGCCGCTATTGCCACCGCGGGTATCATCATGAGTGCACACCTTAGTGAGATCGAAGTAAGCGAAAAGGCTGATCGGGCGATACGGAAAGCCAAAGCATACATTGCTGAAGGTATAATAGATAAAAACGCAGATGTTCGTGAGAGTTCTAGAAAGGGGCTTGATTATTTGCGTAGCCTTCGGCGGTAAATTCAGATAAAGGAGCTAAAATTCAAAATGGAACTTAATTTAGGTGATAGGATCAAGCACGCTTGGAACGCGTTTCGGAACAAAGACCCGACTAACTGGTCGGACATTGGAACAAGCTACGCGTTCCGCCCCGACAGACCGAGATTCAGCCGCGGAAACGAGCGTTCCATTATTACCGCCGTGTATAACCGAATCGCGCTAGACGCGGCAGCAATCGGGTTTCGTCACGTGCGTCTGGATGACAACGGCAGGTACATATCGGACATTAACTCGGGGCTTAACAATTGTTTGACCGTCGAGGCAAACGCCGACCAGACGGGCAGAGCGTTCATTCAGGATATAGTGATGTCGATGCTTGACGAGGGCTGTGTGGCGGTAGTTCCAACCGACACCAAGTTCGACCCCAAAACGACAGAGTCCGTGGATATTCTGACATTACGAACCGGAAAGATTCTCGACTGGTATCCGCAGCATATTCGCGTGCGAGTCTACAACGAACACACGGGGAACAAAGAGGATATTCCCGTCCCCAAGCGAATCGCGGCGATTATCGAGAATCCGTTATATTCCGTGATGAACGAGCCTAATTCCACATTACAGCGGTTAATCAGAAAGCTGGTGCTGTTGGACGGAATCGACGAGCAATCGAGTTCGGGAAAACTGGATTTGATTGTTCAGCTTCCCTATCCCGTGAAAACCGAGTCTCGCCGACAGCAGGCGGAACAACGCAGAAAGGACATAGAATCTCAATTAACGGGTTCAAAGTACGGAATCGCTTACACAGACGGCACGGAGCATATAACTCAGCTCAATCGTCCCGTCGAGAACAATCTGATGAAGCAGATAGAGTACCTGACGAGTATGCTGTACAGCCAGTCGGGTATCAGTCAGGCGGTATTGGACGGTTCGGCGGACGAGAAAACAATGCTGAATTATTACAACCGTACAATTGAACCAATAGTGTCCGCGATTGCCGATGAGATGAAACGAAAGTTCCTGACAAAGACCGCGCGTTCACAAGGACAGTCGATTGGTTGTTACCGCGACCCGTTCAAGCTCGTACCAATAAATGAAATGGCAGAAGCGGCGGATAAGTTCACACGAAACGAGATAATGACATCCAACGAGATTCGTCAGGCAATTGGAATGAAGCCTTCCGATGACCCGAAGGCGGACAAGCTTGTCAACAGCAACATAAGTCAACCGCAAGACAACACACTTTCGGAAGAAGGAGGAGAAATTCAAAATGGCGAAGAATAACGAGTCGTACGATTTCGGCGGGTGGGCAACAAAAGCAAATCTCACCTGCTCGGACGGCAGAATAATCATGCGCGACGCGTTCAAGGGCAATGACGGGCTGACCGTACCGATGGTATGGAATCACGACCACAACGACCCAAACAATGTCCTTGGGCACGCCCTGCTCGAAAATCGTGAAAACGGTGTTTACGCGTACGGAAAGTTCAATAACACGGAATCGGGGCAACTGGCAAAGAAGCTGGTCGAGCATGGTGATATTTGCGCGCTCTCCATTTATGCCAATAAGCTCAAGCACCACGGTTCTTGTGTTACACATGGCGAAATAAAAGAGGTAAGCCTTGTATTAGCGGGAGCGAATCCCGGAGCTTGCATAGATTATGTAATCAAGCACGGTGAGGAGTTCGACGATGAGGCTATCATTTACACGGGAGAGGATTTAACTTTGTGTCACTCGGAGGAGCGGTCAAAATCGGGCGGCGAATCCGAGGAAAATAAACCCAAGGAGGATAACACTATGGCAGAAACAGAAACCAAAAAGAACAACGATGAGGAAACCGTCGCTGATGTGGTCAATTCAATGACCGAAAAGCAGAAGACCGTTATGTACGCTCTTATCGGGCAGGCACTTGAGGAGAACGGCGGTGACGACGATGACGAGGAGGGCAAAACAGTGAAGCATAACATATTTGACAGCGATTACGACAGCGGAAACTACCTCAGCCACGCAGATGAGGAGAACATTATCAGTATTGCCAAGAGCAGCTCGGTAGGCAGTCTTCAGGCGGCAATCGATGTGTACGCGAGCGAAAGCGGCAACGACGCGCTGGCGCACGGCATCGACGGCATCGAGGAGCTGTTCCCCGAGTATACCGATGTTCACCCCGGCGCGCCCGAGCTTATCACGAGCGACCAGAACTGGATTGGCAGTGTTATGAGCAAGTGCGAGAAGTCCCCGATTTCCCGTATCAGAACCCGACAGACGGACGCGACAACCGCGGGAATCCGCGCACTCGGCTATGTGAAGGGCAAGAATAAAAAGTATATTGGCAACACCAAGCTTGTAAAACGCACTACCGACCCGCAGACGGTTTATGTCAAGGATAAGCTGGAGCGCGATGACGTTGTGGACATCACCGACTTCGATGTGGTTGAGTACCAGTACAAGGTGATGAAGATGGCTCTCAACGAGGAGCTTGCCACCGCAATTCTCATCGGTGACGGACGCGAAGACGGTGATGAGCAGAAGATTTCCGAGGACCATATTCGCTCTATCTGGCACGATGACGAGCTGTACACCATTCACGAGGACGTGGATATTGAATCGGCAAAGAAAGAGCTTCAGGGCAGCGGTACGGGAACAAATTTCGGTGACAATTATGTTTACGCCGAAGCCATTATCGCGGCTTCTCTGTACGCTCGTGAAAAGTATAAAGGCAGCGGCAGTCTTGATTTCTACTGCACTCCTCATCTTCTCAATGTAATGCTCCTTGCCCGCGACCGAAACGGCAGACGTATTTACGACAGCAAGACCGACCTTGCGGCGGCACTGAATGTCGGCAATATCTTCACGGTGGAACAGTTTGAGGGCAAGACCCGAAAGACCGCGGACAATAAGACCAAGAAACTGCTTGGGTTGTTTGTAAACCTCAAGGACTACCGAATCGGTGCAACCAAGAAGGGCGAAATCGCGCGGTTTGAGGACTTCGACATCGACTTCAACCAGTACAAGTACCTTATGGAAACACGCTGCTCCGGCGCGCTGACCAAAATCAAGTCCGCTATTGCACTGGAGGAACCCGTTTCCGCAAGCGGAACAACAGAGGACGAAGGCTCGGACACCGGGTCACTCGGTTAATTCAAAATGGCTAAGTTTTACGGAAACATAGGCTTTGCCGAGCTTAAGGAAACCGCCCCCGGATTGTGGGAAGAGCAGATTACCGAACGCCCCTATTACGGAGACCTGACGCGTAATCTGCGGCGGCTTCAAAGTGCATCGAAGGTCAACGATGACGTCAACATATCCAACGAAATCAGTATCGTGGCAGACCCGTTCGCGAACGAAAATTTCCATGCAATGAGGTATGTTGAGTTTATGGGAACAAAATGGAAGATAGAATCGGTCGAGGTGCAATATCCTCGACTTATTTTGTCGATAGGAGGGCTGTATAATGACGGACAGAGCGGATCTCCAGAAAGCTCTTGAGTTCATTCTCGGAAGTCGGAATGTTTATTTTCAGCCTCC
Organism: uncultured Ruminococcus sp.; assembly: GCA_964480645.1. Taxonomy (GTDB): domain Bacteria; phylum Bacillota; class Clostridia; order Oscillospirales; family Ruminococcaceae; genus CAG-115. The sequence goes on from CAYZQU010000008.1 coordinate 6,281, forward strand.
CGCGTCGCTTAAAATGAGCTATCCCGCGATTGTGTATTCCCGGAGTGATATTCGGAACACACACGCGGACAATGACGTTTATCGACAGGACGATTTGTATGAAATCACCGTGATTGACAAAAACCCCGACAGCGAGGTTACAAGGCGGCTTTCACGACTTACAAAATGTAAGTTTGTCAGACATTATGTCGCGGACAACCTCAATCACGATGTTTTTAGTTTATTTATGTAGGAGGTAACCCTTATGAGATTGGAATGGGATAAAGAGGGCGAAAAGCTCTATCGAACCGGTGTGGATATGGGCGTTTTGTCGCCCAAGGCATCGGGCAGTGAAACAAGAAAAGCGGTTGCGTGGAATGGACTTACAAAGGTAACCGAATCCCCCGAGGGAGCGGAAGCTACTGCTTTGTACGCGGATAACAAGAAGTACTTGAATCTGCGTTCCGCTGAAACGTTTAAGTTCACCATCAACGCGTATATGTATCCGGATGAATGGATGGAGTGCGACGGTTCAAAGGAAATCGCGCCCGGCGTGTTTGCGACAGCACAGACCAGAAAAGCGTTTGATTTTTCTTATCGTTCGCTTATTGGTAATGATACGGAGGGCGACAAATACGGTTACGAGCTGCATTTCGTTTACAACGCGACGGCGTCTCCGTCATCAAAGGACGATTCGACAGTCAACGATTCCCCCGAAGCGACCGAAATGAGCTGGGAATGCGATACCACGCCCGTAAACTGCGCAAGCTGCTCACCGACCGCTCATTTTATTGTGGATTCCACCAAAACAGATTCCGAGAAGCTCAAGCAGCTTGAAGACATTCTTTACGGAAGCGAAACGGAAGAGCCGAGAATCCCAACCCCGGATGAAATCGTTTCGATCCTCAAAGAAACATCGATCGGCAATTAAAATTCAAAATGATTACATTTTCGGAGAGCCATCACGTAACACGAACGGTGGCTCTCTTTTTTTATTTGAAAGGAGTATTTTATGATTGCAAAAACCATCACTTACACGGACTATAACGGTTTGGAGAGAACTGAAACGTTCTACTTTAACCTCACGGAAGCGGAGGCTCTTGAATGGGAAATGTCTGCTGTGGGCGGGCTTTCCGAGTACATCAAGAAGATTGTTAACGCAAATGACATACCGTCCCTTGTCCGCTTTTTCAAGGATATTGTACTCAAGGCTTACGGCGAAAAGAGCGCAGACGGCAGACGGTTCATCAAGAATGACGAGGTGCGTGACACGTTTGCTCAGACGGAGGCATACTCCAAGCTGTTTATGGAGCTTGCAACCGACGCGGACAAGGCTGCGGAATTTGTCAACGGAATCACGCCGAACAAGACAGACGGTAAAATCAACGTTACCAAACGTCCCGAGGCGATTCCTGTAAAGGCGGATTAAAAGTCTAAAGGGGAGATAAATATGCTCCAGATTACGATACCCGGCGGTGAGATGTGGGACGAAGTAAACGAAGTGTTTATTTACGCGGGTGGACAACCGCTCCAATTAGAACACTCGCTCGTTTCCCTTTCAAAATGGGAGTCGAAATGGTTCAAACCGTTTCTGTCGCAAACCCCGAAATCCAACGAGGAGATAACTGATTACATCCGATGTATGACGCTTACACAAAACGTCAACCCCGATGTTTACAATTATCTCACGGACGAAAATGTTGACCGGATTCAGCATTATATTGACGCGCCAATGACCGCAACAACGTTCTCCAAAGACCCGTCCGAAAAGGGCGGCAGAGCGACTATTACTGCGGAAATAATTTACTACTGGATGATAACGTTCAACATTCCGTTTGAGTGTCAGAAATGGCACTTGAATCGGCTGTTGACGCTGATTCGGGTATGCGACCGAAAGAGCCGCCCGGGAAAGAAAATGAGCAAACGCGAGATAATGTCCCGAAACGCGGCGTTAAACCGGCAAAGGCGAGCGATGTTAAAATCGAAGGGGTGATATTTATGAAAATCGATTGGACAAGGAAATTGACGTCACGGAAATTGTGGGTTTCCGTAGCGGGGTTTGTCGCGGGTCTGATTGTTATATTCGGTGGCGAGCAGAACGACGCGGATAAAATTTCGGGTTCGATTATGAGCGGTGCGGCGGTTGTCGGATACATACTCGGCGAGGGCTTGACAGATGCTTCCGCAGTGAAGAAAGAGGAGGACAAGTACTATGAGTAAATTTGTGCCGAGAAAATCCGCTCCATCAGCAACGGACAAACACTGGATAAAAAACACGTGTGGCGGTCTTAACGAGTGTTTGAAAATCAGCGGTAACTCGTGCCTGCCCAATTGTGTTGGTTACGCGTGGGGAAGGGTCTACGAGCTGATTGGCACACGTCCGAAATTGATAACGGGAAACGCCGAAAACTGGTACGATAATACGACGGACGGCTACAAGCGTTCGGACACGCCTAAGCTCGGAGCGGTTGCGTGTTGGCGAAAAGGAAAAGCGTTTAACGAATCGGACGGTTGCGGGCATGTCGCAGTCGTCGAGGAAATCAAGCCCAACGGGGATATCGTTTGCTCCAATTCCGCGTATGGCGGCACGAGGTTCTATATGAAGACGTACTCCAAGAGCGCGGGGTACAACTCGGGAGCGTTGACTTTTCAGGGCTTTATCCTACCGCCCGTGGAGTTTGATTCCGTTTCTGTGGACGAGCTGGCGCGGGAGATTGTCCAACGACTGATCGAAACCGGCTGTGACTGGGGAGATGTGCAAAGTCGCGTTACAGAGCTTCTCTATCCGCCGCAGAAATCCGTTGACGAGATTGCCCGTGAGGTTATTCGCGGCGATTGGGGCGCGGGTGTCGACCGAAAAAAGCGGATTACAGCGGCAGGGTACGATTACTCCGTGGTTCAGAAAAGGGTAAATGAGATGTTGAAGTAAGGCGGTCAATGTCAAGGATTTGAGAAAGGTATAAATCGGATGATAAGTTTCAGACAAAAGGGCGACTTTTCAAAAATTACGAATTTCTTGGAAAAATCGAAGGAAGTCGTTCATTTGGGCGCGCTTGACAAATACGGGCGCGAGGGTGTTGCCGCTCTTTCGTCTGCGACTCCCGTGGATTCGGGTGAGACTGCCAAAAGGTGGTCTTATAAAATCGAACAAAAAAGAGGTTGTGTTACAATCTCTTTTTTTAATGGAAACATTCAAAATGGCTGTCCAATTGCGATTGTTCTGCAATACGGGCACGCGACAAAAAACGGCGGCTGGGTTGAGGGACGGGATTACATCAACCCCGCGATTCAGCCGGTGTTTGACAAAATCGTGGAATACGCGTGGAGGGAGGTCACCAAACGATGAGCAGGGAAATTGACGAACGTATTGTCGAAATGCGGTTTGATAACCGTCAGTTTGAACGTGGGGTTCAAACGAGTCTCGGTACATTGGATAAGCTCAAAAAGAGCTTGAATCTGGAAGAATCCGCGAAAAGCCTTGAAAATGTCAACGCGTCCGTGAAGAAGATGGACTTCAACCCTCTCGCGACCGGAATCGAAACCGTTAAAAACAAGTTCTCCGCATTGGAGGTTATGGCAGTTACGGCTCTCGCTAACATCACCAACTCCATTGTAAACACCGGACGACAAATGCTTAATTCGCTTACGGTCGAGCCGATTAAGCAGGGCTTTGAGGAATACGAGCTTAAATTGGATTCCGTGCAGACCATTATGGCGAGCACGGGTGAGACTCTGGAAACGGTAAACGGCTACCTTGATGAACTGAATACATACGCCGACAAGACGATTTATTCGTTCTCGGATATGACGGCGAGTATCGGCAAATTTACAAACGCGGGCGTCGATTTGGACAGTGCGGTTAAGGCGATTCAGGGTATATCTAACGAAGCGGCGGTATCGGGGGCGAACGCTCAGCAGGCGTCCCACGCAATGTACAATTTTGCTCAGGCTTTGTCCGCGGGAGCGGTCAAGCTGATCGACTGGAAGTCCATCGAAAACGCCAATATGGCGACCGTTGAGTTTAAGCAGCAGCTTATTGATACGGCGGTTGAATTGGGTACCGTAGTTAAAAAGGGCGACAAGTATGTTTCCACAACAACGGACTTAAACGGCAAAGTGTCGGACGCGTTCACGGCGACCTCGATGTTCAACGATTCGTTGTCGTCGCAGTGGATGACGACCGATGTCCTTGTAAAAACGCTCGGTCAATACGCGGACGAAACTACCGAAATCGGTAAGAAAGCGTTCGCGGCGGCTCAGGACGTCAAAACATTCACCCAACTTATGGACACCCTCAAAGAGGCTGTCGGCTCGGGTTGGTCACAAACTTGGGAAATTCTGTTCGGTGATTTTGAGGAAGCCAAAAAGCTGTGGACGGACGTTTCCAATGTTGCCGGCGGATTTATCGACAATATGTCCGACTCGCGGAATGAACTGCTGCAAGGGTGGAAAGATTTAGGTGGACGAACGGCCCTGATTGACGCGTTTAAAAATGCGTTCGACGGGTTGGTGAGCGTGGTTACGCCGATTAAGGACGCGTTTCGTGAGATATTCCCGAAAACCACATCTGAGCAGCTCCTCAAAATCACGGAAAACATACGCGATTTCACCGCGAAGCTCAAACTCAGCGATGAGCAGGCGGAAAAGCTCAAGACCGCATTCAAGGGTTTGTTCTCGGCTATCGACATCGTATTAACCGTGATTAAAGCCGTAGTCAGGGGAGTTATATCCTTAGCGAAGAATTTCTCGGGTATCGGTGATGTTATTCTTAATGCCACTTCCGCGATTGGCGGTTGGATTTCTGGGGTTCGGGATTCCGTAAAGCAAACCAATATATTCGGTAAGGCGGTAAACGCGGTTGTCGGGGTTATGCAAAAGGCAATCGACAAAATAAAGGAGTTCTTCTCGGCGGCAAAACAGCGGTTGGACGCTGTCGGATTTACAACGTTTCTCGCTGTTCTCAATGGAATTTATAATTTTGCGGTTAAGGTCGTCAAGGCTGTACTAAATGTCGGAAAAGTCATTGGTTCTACACTTTTGGGAGCATTCAGGGATGGCGGTTTAAGCGGCGTTATCGATGTTCTGAACGGCGGCATATTCGGGGCAATACTCGTGAACATCGCGAAGTTTACGAACGGAATTTCCGGTGCGTTCGGCGGCATTTCCGATATTCTGGGCGGCGTGACCGACATTCTGGACGGTGTAAAGGGTTGCCTTGAGGCTTGGCAACAAAGTATCAAAGCCGACATTCTGCTGAAGATAGCCAAAGCAATCGCGATTCTGGCGGCATCGCTGTTCGTAATCGCGCTGATTGATGACGATAAACTTACAAACGCGCTCGCTGGTGTTACTGCAATGTTCGTTGAACTGACGAGTGCACTTAAGGTGTTCAATAAGCTGAACCTGAACTTTACAGGTGTAGCCAAGTCGATTTCAATGATGATTGGAATGTCCACAGCTATACTGATTCTCTCGGGCGCGTTGAAATCGCTGTCAAGTCTTAATTGGAACGAATTGGCGGTAGGCCTGGTTGGCGTTGCCGGACTTATGGCAATTATTGTTGCTACATCGGCGTCATTGTCCAAAATCGGCGGCAAAGCGATGAAAGGTGCGTTGAACGTCGTTATATTTGCCTCCGCGATTAAAATTCTGGCGACGGCTTGTAAAGACCTCGCCGCATTGAGTTGGGAGGAACTTGCTAAAGGTTTGCTGGGCATTGGAGTACTTATGACGGGAGTTGCCGTATTCCTGAACACCGTGAAGATGAGCGCAAAAGCATTTGTTGTCGCGCTTGGAGTAATCGAACTTGCGGTGGCTCTTAAAATTCTCGGCTCGGCGGTTAAGAATTTCGCGGGGATGAGCTGGCTTGAAATCGGTAAGGGGTTGGCGGCGGTTGCCGCGCTCCTTACGGAAATCGGGTTGTTCGTAAATCTCAACAACAATGCGAAACACGTTGTTTCAACGGGACTCGCTCTTATTGAAATCGGCGCGGCTATGAAGATATTTGCGTCCGCCATGAAAGACTTCTCGGGAATGAACTGGGAAAGCATCGGCAGAGGTCTTGCCGGTATGGGTGGCGCATTAACTGAGGTTATAGCCGCCCTCAAACTTATGCCGAAAAATGCATTCGGTATCGGTGCGGGACTTGTTGTTGTCGGCTCGGCATTGGGTATTGTTGCATCCGTGTTGTCCAAAATGGGTGGACAGTCGTGGGGAACGGTAGCTAAAGGGCTTATTTCACTCGGCGGTTCGTTGTCGATTTTGGCACTCGGACTAAAAGGCATGAAAGGGTCAATTGGCGGGGCGGCGGCTCTGACTGTTACTGCCGGTGCATTAGCACTCCTCGTTCCCGAATTGCGTATACTTGGCGGAATGTCCATAAAACAGGTTGGTATAAGTCTTGTTGCACTTGCCGGAGCGTTTACCGTTCTGGGAGTCGCAGCGAAGTTGCTGAAACCGCTTGTCGGAACGATAATTAAAGTTGCTGCGGCAATTACGCTGTTTGGAACAGGCTGTGCTTTGGCGGGAGCGGGAATCCTCGCGGTATCCGTTGCTCTGACGGCACTGTCGGCAAGTCTGGTAGTCACCGCTGCGTCACTCGGCGAGATACTTGTTGCGTTGTGTGATTCCATAGCGAACAGCGCGGACGCAATTTCAAGAATGCTGGTCGGGCTGATTAAATCCGCATGTGCGGCTATCTCGGAAACCGTTCCGTTGGTCGCTGACACGATTATGACAGTGTTGGTTCAGAGTTTGTCTACGTTGAAAAGTAATCTTCCTCAAATTGTTGATTTGGTGGCGGATATCCTTGTTGATTTAATGGACAAGCTCTCACTCCGAGTCCCCGAATTGGTGACTTCCGCTGTGAATATGGTCGGCAAGTTTATTGATGCTCTCGACGACGCGCTTGGAGCAGACGGTCTTTCGTCGCTTATCGAGTCGTTACAGTCGGTTTCAATTATATTTGTGGCATTCGCCGAAACAGCAAAAATCATATCTGAACTGAATGTAAAGGATGTGGTTAAGGGGATTCCCGCGTTTGCGGCGGCTGTCGCGGGATTTGGACTTATTCTTGCGGCTCTCGGCGGATTGTCCAAAATCCCCGGCGCAAGCCAGATAATGAGCGACGGTGCGAAGCTGTTCGCCGTAATGGGTAAAGCAATTGGCGCGTTTATTGGCAGTCTCGTTACGGGATTTATAGAAAATATGCCGAATGACCTCTCTCAAACCGTCACAGCGATGGGCGAAGTCGTTGCGGTTGTTGTTGCGTTGAAACCTATTCTGGAGATATTTGACGAGCTGGACGTGGATATTACAAATGTCCTCAAGGGAATGGCAGGAGTCGGAATTGTCATCGCGGGTATAACCGCCGTTTTAGCAGCTCTCGGCGGACTGAAACAAATCCCCGGATTCGAGTGGATTGTTGGCGAGGGCGCAAAAGTTCTCGAACTTATTGGCGTAGCAATTGGAACTTTTATCGGGAGCATTGTCAACAGTCTTGCGAACTCCGTGACGAGCAGTCTTGAAAAGGTTGTAAGCTCTTTGGGGAGCGTTGGTGTAACTATCGGAGCGGTCGCTCTCATCGCGAAGATTGTCGGTAAACTCAAAATAAATCCCGCCGCTGTTGCTGAGGGATTTGCGGGAATTGCCGTTACAATCGGCAGTATCGAGGTTATACTGGCGGCTCTTGGCGGTCTGGCGCAGATTCCCGGTTTTGAATGGATTGTCGGCGAGGGCGGTCGCGTCCTGTGTCAACTCGGGTCGATTCTCGGAGAGGCTTTAGGCAGTATAATCAGCGGACTTGGCGTCGGGCTTACAAGCGGACTGCCCGAAATGGGAGAAAACTTGTCGGCGTTTATGACATCGGTTCAGCCGTTTATAGAGGGCGCAAAGAATATCGACGCGTCGGTTATGGACGGCGTTCTTGCCCTTTCCAAAGCCATTCTGTGTATCACCGCCGCCGACCTGCTTGAGGGAATTGCTTCGTTCCTGACTGGCGGTTCTTCAATTGCCGATTTCGGTGAGGAAATCGCTGAATTTGGTCCGAAACTTATGGAGTTTGCCAACAGCGTTTCGGGGATAGACGCGGCAAGTGTCACTGCCGCCGCAAACGCGGCAAAAGCACTTGCCGAAATGGCCGATACGATTCCGAACGAGGGCGGAGTAGCCGCTTGGTTCGCGGGCGAAAACAGTGTTTCCAAATTCGGTGAAGATATTGTAGGGTTTGGCACAAATCTAAAACGTTTTTCCGACAATGTTGCCGGTATAAGTCCCGAGAACGTTATTGCGGCATCGGAGGCGGGGAAATCTCTCGCAGAAATGGCGGACAAAGTACCGAATGAGGGCGGTGTTGCCGGATTCTTTGCTGGTGAGAACAGTCTATCCAAGTTTGGGACGGATATTGTTAGTTTCGGATTGAGTCTCAAACAATTCTCCGATAATGTAGCGGGTATTAGCCCCGAAAATGTGGTTGCCGCGTCTAATGCGGGCAAAGCTCTTGCCGAGATGGCTTCGGTTATTCCGAACGAGGGCGGTGTGGCGGCTTGGTTTGCAGGTGAAAATAATGTAGCAAAATTTGGTACGGAAATTGCGGGCTTTGGCTTAAATCTAAAGCAGTTTTCGGATAATGTTGCAAACATTGAACCTCAAAATGTGGTTGCCGCCGCAGAGGCAGGCAAGGCATTGGCACAAATGGCCGATACGATTCCAAACAAGGGTGGAGTAGCTGCTTGGTTTGCCGGGGAAAACAGTCTTGCAAAATTCGGTGATGAGGTCGCCGACTTCGGTAAAAACCTAAAAGTGTTCTCCGATAATGTTTACGGCATAAAGCCCGAAAACGTTACTGCTGCTGCCAACGCAGGAAAAGCGCTTGCCGAGATGGCTTCTGTTGTTCCCAACGAGGGCGGTATCAAATCGTGGTTTGTGGGGGACAACTCCCTCGCAAAATTCGGCGATAGGATTGCAGATTTCGGAAAAGACCTTTCGGACTTCTCGGATAATGTATCGGGGATTTCGCCCGAAAACGTTACCGCCGCAGCAAACGCAGGTAAATCGCTTGCCGAAATGATGGAGTTCTCACCGAATGAAAACGGAATTGAGGCGTTCAAGAACGATGTCCCACTGATTGCGGAGAGCCTTAATAACTTTATTAACGCTCTTTCGGGAACCAATCCCTCAAACGCAATAGGTCAGGTAAGGAGTGTCATCGAGCTTGCCGCTGACATTCAAAATGCAGATTTAAGCGGACTGAACAGGCTTGCCGAGTCGTTGAAAAAAGTCGCCGATGAGGGAATTAACAAATTCATCAATGCGTTTAAGGACGCAAAAACTCGCGTCAAAAACGCGATTACCGAGCTTGTAAATTCTGCGGTTGCCGCGATAGAATCGCTTGCCCCCGACTTTAAGAAAGCGGGCGAAAAGTCCACCGAGGAGGTGGCAAATGGCGCAAAGGACGCGGTTTCCAAGCACTATTCCGACTTCACAAACTGCGGTAAACAGTTCGCCGAGGGGTTTGCAAACGGCGCGAACGCCAATGCTAATCTGGTGGCTGAAGCGGCGCGGAATATGGCAAAATCCGCCGTCAAAGCTATGAAAGACGAGCTGGATATTAACTCGCCGTCCCGAATCGCGTATTCACTGGGCGATTTCACGGGAATGGGCTTTGTAAACGCACTGACGGACTATGGCAAAAAGTCATATCGAGCCGGCGCAAAAATGGCTGATTCCGCCGCGAACGGTCTGGCAAAGTCACTGACCAAAATCTCCGATATTATTGACGGCACGGTGGAATGTCAGCCCACAATTCGCCCCGTGCTTGACCTTTCGCAGGTTCAGACGCAGGCACGCGGTCTTAATTCAATGGTCGGAAGAAATCTGGCAATGACTGTGAACGCGGGAATAAACAGCAGAAACGAATCCACTCGCGGCGGAAGTGCCGATGAACAAACAGGGGTGACTTATTCGTTCACGCAGAACATTACCTCGCCGAAACCGGTGGACGCGCTCACCGTTTACCGCCAGACCAAAAACCAATTCGCGCGAATGATGGAGGTGACGCAAAGAAGATGATACGTTCCATAACCGTTAAAGCGGGAGAAAACTCAAGCACAAACAAAATCGACCCACTTACCATAGACCTGTTTGACCCAACGACAAGCGGGTTCGCGGTAACCAACATAACCGGTCTGGGACCCGTAAACGCAACAATAAACACCACGAGCTACCCTACCTCGGACGGAGCGGTTTACGCCTCCGCGCGTGTGGATATCCGCAACATTGTTATGAGCCTTGTTTTTGTTCCGGGTGTCGGGGAAACAGTTGAGGATATCCGCCATCGTTCGTACACTTATTTCGGAGTTAAGCGGCAGGTTACGCTGTACATAAAAACAGACAGCCGTGAGCTTAGGATAAGCGGTTATGTCGAGGCAAACGAAGTGGATATCTTCAGTGAGCGGGAGTCAACCCAGATTTCCATTATATGCCCCAACCCGTATTTTTACGACGACAGCACGAAGCAGATAGTTTCGTTTATCGAGGTGGAGCAGTTGTTCCATTTTCCGTTTTACAACGACGGAGTTTTCACACGCAGCATAAAGCTCGGCGAGATTAAACACCGTGTGACAAAATCGTTCAACTATACGGGCACTGTTCCGGTGCTATGCCAGATATTTATCGGCTTTTGCGGTCCGATTACGGGCGGATTAATGATAAAAAACAAAACGGAAACCGGCGAATATCAAAGCATGAATATCAACGCGAGGTACTTTCCAAGCGGTGTGTCCATTCAAGCAGGCGGCACGATATTTGTGGGCAATCTCGGCGGAAAATACGCCGCGTACCAGTCACCGTCAGGGACAGATGTGACCATTCTTACCGCGATTCAGGACACGTCCGATTGGATTACGCTCGCTCCGGGCAAGAATGAAATTACGGTCGAACCACACCACGCGGAGGAATCCGAAAACATTTCCGCCGTGATAGTTATCGCGCCGACACGACTTGAGGGGGTTTAGATATGGATATTCGACTACTTGACAAATCGTTTCAAGTGACACGTATAATCGACGTCTATTCGTCCGTGATATGGACAGACAGGTACTATGAATGCGGTGATTTCGAGCTGATGATGCCGCTCGGATTATATAAGTCGCCGCCAAAGGTTGGCACTTATCTGACCTGTCCAAAATCTGACCGAGTTATGATGGTGGAAAGCGTTCAGATTGACCGAAGCTGCGACAACGGCACGGAGATTAAACTCTCGGGACGCTCTCTGGAAGCGATTCTGGACAGGCGGGTGATTTACGAGTACTTATATTTCATAGGGGGACTTGAGGATTATATCAAGCGGCTGCTGAACAACGCGATAATTTCCCCATCCGCGGCTTATCGCAGAATCCTGAATTTCAAATTTGAGAATTCTGAGATAGAGGGGATTTCCGCACTTACGCTAGAAGCGCAGCACCAAGGGCAAAGCCTTTATACGGTAGTGTGCGAGCTGTGCAAGTCATTTGGCGTGGGGTGGCGAATCCGGCTCGAGGATGGGAAATTCGTGTTTAGTCTGTACATCGGCGAAGACAAATCCGACCGACTAATATTTTCCGAATCTATGGACACTATGTCATCGGTACAATTTCTCGAATCGGATGTGAATTATCGCAACGCGGCTTTGGTATTGGGTGAGGAGAAGGACAACAAACAACGTGTCTACACGGACGTAAGCACCTCGGCTTCACTCGCGGCGGGTCTTTCGCGCCGTGAAATCGTGGTGGAAAGTTCCGCGCGGTCAAGCTCGGTTGACGATTCCGGGAAAACGGTCACATTGAGCGACGCGGAGTATCAAAAAGTCCTGAAAAATGCAGGGTTGAGCGAGCTTGCCGAATACCAAGTGACCAAAACTGCAAACGGCGAGATTAACAGTTCTTCGACTTCCGGAAAGTTAGGGGATTTAGTAACAATAAACCCCGGCTTTGGAGAATCCTCAATCGCGCGGATTTCGGAAATCACGCACAGTTATGATTCGCGCGGCTATACTCGGCTTCCGTCGTTTGAAGTTTTAGATTTGGATTAGGGGGTGAATCAAAATGGCATTAAAATACGGATTTTACAATGCCGAATATAAGAACGGCGAATACGACCGAACCTATGACGCGGAGGATTTCGGGTCGATGTTCGATGGTCTGATAACAGACGGAGTTTTCAAGTCCTACGGAAGTAAGTTTTCCGTAACCAAAACAGGAAATACGTCAGTTCGCGTTGGAACGGGAAAGGGGTGGTTCAAAGGCACTTGGACACTGCTCGACGAACCGTTGTCACTGTCTGTTTCTTCGAGCGCTCCGCTCAGCGTAATAATTCTTGAGGTGAATAAGCAAACGCGAACCAACCGGATATTCGCCCAATCCGCAGGAAACAGCGTCACGCTTACCCGCGACACAACACGTGACATTTATCAATACTGCCTTGCCTATGTGCGCGTTTCGGGTGGGGCGATTTTCAGTGTAGAATCGCATATCGGGCAGGGTTCGGTAAATGTCACACCGTGGGCTTCCGGGCTTTTAGGCGGTTCAGGCGGAACGAATATGTCAACAACGGTCGAAGCCTCGGCATATACCACGGCAATTAAGTTTAAGGGAAGCTCGAAGTTCGATTTGACATTCAAGACCGAAAAAGGACTGACGTATGTCAATAGCTTTTCAGTTACGGAAACAAACGGCAAAATCTCAAAAATCACAAATAATACCGCAGGGAGGAGTATTGTGATAAGTTATGAGTAGTGAATTTCAAAGCGAGGAATACAAGCGCGGGTTCATTACCGGAATGGCGATGAACCCGCTTTTTGTTACAACCGAAACGGCGTTTGTGCCCGACACCGGTGACGGAGTGTTCAGCGCGGAACCCGGCGGTGTGCGGTTCGGGGTCGTTGAAAACGTGGTTAGAGCCACCGGAGAAACATAAGGAGGATATTTATATGGCAATACTTACGAGAAGCATTGAAAACGTGACGGCGAGTACTGTGCTGTCTGCGCTGAAAAGTATGCTCGGTACGTCTTGGACACTTTCGGAGGACGGCGAAATTTTGTGGAAAAACACAACATCGGCGTTCAAAATCGGATTTACCACATTTACAAATAACAATGTCACATATCTTACAGTCACGGTAATTACCAACGGAGCGTATTTAAAAATTGATCAGAGCAGATCCGAGAATATCTCCTCGTTGACGTCGGGAGCTACTGTCACCGTGTATACATCTCCTAACGGTTCGGTTGGCGTGTCGATTACTAACAGCACAGGAGCACAACTTCCGTCATTGCTTATTGTAAAAAACTCATACACAGGAAGTACGATGGCATCGGACTTTGGAATCGCATATTCTGCATCTGGAGTATCCGTGGTGTCACCGGGTAGACCCTCGGCACTTTCGGTAGCTGATTCAAATGGGTTTAGAGTTGTAGCAATTGGTAACGTGGAATCTTACGCATTGACACAGGCAACAGACCCCATAACGGGCTACGCGGCAAAGGATTTGTATTGGCTTACTGCTAAAGAGGAAAGCGACAGCACTAACCCGCCCAATACTTTGGTTAATGGCAGTGCAAAATATATACGTATTAACGGGTCCTCCGCAAGTAGTTCGATGTATTTAAGATATGTGTAATGGAGGTACGGCAATGGATTTAACAGCAATTGTTGTCGCCGTTCTGTCGCTTATCGGCACTCTGGGAGGCTCACTTGGTGGAATTCTGGTATCAAGTAAACTGACGGCATACAGAATCCAGCAGCTTGAGGAAAAAGTCGCGGAGCATAACAATTTCGCTCGGCGAATGCCACTGGTGGAACAGCGTTTGGACGGAATCGAACAGGATGTAAACGAACTTAAACAGTATCACAAAGGGCATTAAGAGGTCACGGTGCAGCCGATTATATTTATAATCTCATCGACTGTTTTACGCCGGCTTGGCGGTAAGCTCCGATAAAGCTGAAGAATATTTCGCTCTCCGTCGGAAAGCCAAATACCCGACGGCGATTCGTTTGTGCGCTTGAGTAAATAATCAAGTGTAACCCCAAAATGGTCGGCAATTTCAATCAGCATATCTACCGGAACATTTCCTCCGTTCTCGTATAAGCTTACGCTCGCTTGAGTAACATTCAGTTTCTCGGCAAGCTGTTCCTGTGATATTCCGAATTTGCGTCTAAGCTCGGCTATTCGGTTGGGTTTTCCTTTAATGTCGTTCATATTTTTGCACCTCGTATCCATTATAACAGGATTGAGGACAGTGTTTTATAAGTATTCTTTATAAAATTATAAGAATGTTTAATAAAAACCGCAACGCGGATATGTTATAATAATGAGAGGAAAGCTTTCCAAGCTCTTTGACAATTGAAAGACAAGCTACAAAACCGGTTTTTCGTAAATCGGCGAAGATATTCCTGCCCAAATACCCACCGACGCAGGCGGATTAAAGGAATGAGCCAATGAAAAACGGGCGATAATGATACTTCCGGTGACGGCTGCCCACGGGAATGGGCGGAGGTGAATCCTATGGCAGAGTGCGTATTCTCTGCGGCTTGTTTATATTCCAACGCAACAAGAAAAAGTGAGATTTTGGGATACCGCGTAATTTACATGGTATCCTAGTTTTTCTCATCGAACTTCTTAAGACCGCTTATATCCTTACCGCAAAAAATGTTCGATGCCGTGCCGCGAAATTTACAACGGCTGTTGCGGAGAACGAGATTACCTGTTATCTAAATTTTGCCAAAGAGAGGTGTTTAATTATGACAATCGAAGAAAAGAACGAAATTATGGTTCAAGTGTCCGCTTTGCTTGACGGGTATGTCTGTGACAAAAAGCCATCGAGTGGTTCGGTCAAAGAGCCGCCCGTAATGCTTACCATCAAAGAGTGCACAGGGTATGTCAAGGGCTTGACCGAGCATACGATACGCTTGCTTATTGCACGCGGAGAAATAAAGTCTATGAGAACCGGCGAGGGCAAACGCGGCAAGATTCTTGTACCGCAATCGTCTCTCTTGGAATACCTTCACCAAATTCAAGGTAAATAATCCGATGGCACGCCTATTTTTTCTTGACTTTTATTTCAAAATGATGTAAAATTAAAGTGTAATAGGCGCGTCATAATTGAATTTAGGAGGTATTCAGATTATGGCAACAATAAGGAAACGCGGAAATTCCTATCAAATCCGCGTAAGTACAGGTTATGATGTTAAAGGCAATCAGGTGGTTCGCACAAAAACTTGGAAACCCTCCGCAGGTATGACCGAACGGCAAATCAAGAACGAATTGGAAAAACAAACGGTTATATTTGAGGAGGAATGTTTACGCGGCTACACGCCAACAACGATGAAATTTGAGGAGTTCGCACAAAAGTGGATTGATGAATACGCGCGGCTGAATCTCCGAAAAAACACGTTCAGCAAATGCGGACAAGTTACCGTGCGAATTTATCCGGCTCTCGGACATCTGCGAATGGACAAAATCACCGCGATGCAGATTCAGAGTTTCATAAACGACTTGGCTCTCAACGGAAAAAATCGCTTAAACGGAAATCCGCTCTCGCGAAAGACCGTTCTGCACCATCTAACATTCATTTCGGATGTGTTTAATTACGCGGTGCGGCTCGGCGTTGTGAACGAAAATCCGTGTCGGAGGGTCACCGTTCCGCGTGGTGAGTCAAAAGAAAAAGATATTTACACGGTTGAAGAGGTAAAGCAACTGCTCACGCTTCTCGAAACCGAAAAATTTGAGTATCGTATGTTCTTTACGCTTGCTATATTCAGCGGATTCAGGCGTGGGGAACTTCTGGGGCTTGAATGGAAAGATGTCGACTGGGAAAACGGCGTCATAAGTGTCCGCAGAACTGCGAACTATACCTCGCAGGACGGCAATTTCACCGACACCACCAAAACCAAAAAATCGCAGCGTTCGGTAAGGTTTGCCCCCGAGATTATGTCTCTTCTGCGAGAATACAAGGTGTATCAGAACGGAAATCGAGCAAAGGTCGGCTCGAAATGGGTTGATACCGACCGCATATTCACCAAATGGAACGGAGAATGTATGGGAATGAACGTTCCGTACTATTGGTTGAAGAAATTTACAGCCAAGCACGGCATGCGATTTTGCGATATACATTCCCTACGGCATTTTCACGCGTCATTGCTTATCGACAACGGTGTGGACTTAACAACCGTATCGAGAGAAATGGGACATTCGACAGTTTCTACTACTGCTAACATTTATTGCCACCAACTCGAACTCACGCAAGCAAAAACGAGTGAGGTGATGTCGGCAGCTTTGCTGTCCTAAAAGTTACCGTAACTTACAACAACCAGCCGTAAAGGACAAACAATGGACAAGACGCCGTTTTCCAAGAAATAGCAATGCCGCAAACGGCTTGGTTAAGCCATTCACGGCACTGGAAATTGGTGGAGATAAGGGGATTCGAACCCCTGACCTCTTACATGCGAAGCAAGCGC
>CAYZQU010000009.1:0-21752 GCA_964480645.1 uncultured Ruminococcus sp.
TGCAAATCCGAAACGCGCGTGACGTGTAACACCGCGTATGCGGTGTGGAACGGCACGCAGGCGAGTGCACACCGCAGGTGTGCACGGTTTCGGATTTGCTATTAAAATAAGGAGTAATTATGAACGTTTACGAAAATATGGATAGTAAGTATGCGTATGACGGCGCTTTGGGGGCGCTTTATACGCGCGATAAGACGGAATTTCGGGTGTGGAGTCCGAACGCGGACAGCGTTACGTTGAATCTGTATCGGGACTCGGTCTGCGCGAAGCCGTACAGCACGGTGAAAATGGAGCGCACGGGCGGAGTCTGGAGCGCGGAGGTTTCCGGAGATTTGCACGGCGTATATTATACGTATTCTGTGGATTTTAATGGGGAATCCGCCGAGACGATTGATATTTACACGCAAAGTGCGGGCGCGAACGGCAAGCGCGGAATGGTCGTGGATATGGAACGCGTAAATCCCGAGGGTTGGGAAAAGTCCGAGTATGTAACGCTCGAAAACCCCGTGGACGCGGTTCTGTACGAGCTGCACGTGCGCGATTTCTCGATTGACGGCAGCGGCGGATTCCGCAACCGCGGAAAATTCCTCGCATTCACCGAGAAGGATGTGAAAAACGCGTTTGGAGATGAAATCGGTCTTGATTATATCAAGAATCTTGGCGTTACGCATATTCATTTGCTGCCCGCGTTCGATTACGGCTCTGTGGACGAGTCAAGCAACGCGCCGCAGTTCAACTGGGGATATGACCCGGTAAATTACAATCTCCCCGAGGGAAGCTATTCCACCGACGCGGCGGACGGTCTGACGCGAGTACGTGAGTTCAAGGAAATGGTAAAGGCGGCGCACGAGCGCGGAATCGGCATTGTGATGGACGTGGTGTATAATCACACTTATGAGGCGGAGGGTTCTCCGTTTGATTTGACCGTTCCGGGGTATTATTACCGCCACAATGAGGATGGGACGCTCTCGGACGGCTCGGCGTGCGGAAATGAGTTCGCCAGCGAGCGCGCTATGGCGAGGAAATTCATCTGCGACAGCCTGTGTATGTGGGCAAGAGATTACAAGGTCGATGGTTTTCGGTTCGATTTGATGGGACTTCTGGATATAGAAACGATGAATCTCTGTATTGAAAAGATTCGCGAAATCAACCCGAACGCTATTTTTTACGGAGAGGGCTGGACAGGCGGCGATTGCCCGCTTGAGGAGAGTCTTCGCGCGATGAAGAAGAACGCACGGAAAATGCCCGGAATGGCGATGTTCTCGGACGATTTCCGCGACGGACTTAAAGGCTCGGTATTTATTGACGAGGATCGCGGCTATGTCAACGGCGGCGCGGATTCGGAATCCGCCGAGCTTATGAAGTCGCTGATGTGCGGCGGGATTTCTCACCCCGATTCGGAGCGCGAATCTGAGGAAATTTGGACGGACAGCCCTTTGCAGACGGTAAATTATGTGGAAGCGCACGACAATCTTACACTGTTCGATAAGCTTCACGTTTCCTGCCCTGACGCGGACGAGGAAACGATAATCGCAATGGATAAGCTCGCGGCGGCGTTGATTTTCACGGCGCAGGGGATTCCGTTCATTCAGGCAGGGCAGGAGATGCTGCGCTCAAAGCCGATTCACGGTGGAGGTTACGATGAGAACAGTTACAAGTCTCCCGACGCGGTAAATTCCATAAAATGGAACAAGGTTACGGAAAACGCGGAGGTTGTGGATTATTATCGCGGGCTTATTGCGATTCGGCGGAAATTTCCACAGCTTCGGCTTCGTTCCGCCGATGAAATCCGTAAGCGCGTATCTTTCGAGAATATTGCCGACGGAGCGTTTGTAATGCGCGCTGACGATTTGTTTGCGCTTATTAATCCCACCGATAAGAATATTTCGTTCGCTCTCACGGGCAAATACCGCGTTTACGCGGACGACAAGCGCGCGTGTGACGAGGAGCTTTACCGCCTTGAGGATATTCTCACTGCCAAACCTCTAAGCGTAATCATCGCTCAACTGATAACAGAAAAATAAAAATCAATATGCGCCGTTTTCGCGGCGCATATTGTTTTGTGGCAAAACAACGCCGCGCAAGGATAAGGATTGCGCGGCGCCGCCTTAAGAGGGCTGATGTGACAGCTGCTGTGACTTTTTTTCAATTTTCCCTTTATTTTTTTGCGATTTTGCCTTGATTAATGATATGATATAAACGGCTATTCGGCGATTTCGTTGCTTGCGCTCACTGCTCCGCTGCCCGCGCGTCCACATAGACTTCCGCAGATTATTGACGATAACGCGACAAAACACGCGAGCGCGAATATTAATAACGGCTTTTTCGTGACAATGCCCCCAAACTTTAAAATTTCACCCTCTATCTATATAAACGCTATTTATTTTGAATAATTACAAGTTTTTTCAAAATTTGTAGGAATCTCCAAATTTTTGTTCTCAAATTTGACAAAATTCACAAATTTTCGCGAAAAATCTTTGGAAAAAGAGTCAGTCTATATTAGCAGAGTTCCCACTGACTATACAGACCGGAATCCCAATGATTTGAGAAATTTTTATTACCCGTTCAAGGAGATGGCGCGTGGAACAAAATTCCCAACCACTCATTATAGCAGAAGGAACGCAAAAATCTCAATCACACTATATTGTAACCGGGATTCTTAAGGGGCATTGCCCCTTAAGCGGGGGTGTGGGGGCAGAGCCCCCACATTATTAATTAAAAAATGTCGGAAATTTCACAAAATTGGTCTTGACTAATTTCTTTAAACGTGATATAATAATATAAGGAATACGGCGCGGCAGATTCCGCGTAATTTATACAGATATGTGAGGCAACTAAAATGACAGAAATTACCAGTGACATCAAGTATATCGGTGTAAATGACCACAAAATCGACCTTTTTGAGGGTCAGTACATCGTTCCCAAGGGAATGGCATATAATTCGTATGTGATACTTGATGAGAAAATTGCCGTTCTGGATACGGTAGAGTCAAGCTTTGATGAGCAGTGGATTAATAATCTCGCTGTTGCGCTGAACGGCAGAAAGCCCGATTATCTCATTGTTCAGCACATGGAGCCTGACCATTCGGGAAATATCCTGACATTTACGGATATGTATCCGGAAGCGAAAATCGTCGCTTCAAAACAGGCGTTTGAGATGATGAAGCAGTTCTTCGACACGGATTTTCCCGAGAATCAGATGGTTGTCGGCGAGGGCTGCACTCTCGATTTGGGGCGGCATAAGCTGAAATTCATCGCTGCGGCGATGGTTCACTGGCCCGAGGTTATTATGACTTATGACGAGACGGACAAGGTGCTGTTCTCGGCGGACGCGTTCGGCAAGTTCGGCGCGTTGGATATTGAGGACGAATGGGCTTGCGAGGCACGGAGGTACTACTTCGGCATTGTCGGAAAGTACGGCGCACAGGTTCAGGCAGTGCTGAAAAAAGCGGCGGCACTTCAAATCGAGCGTATCTGCCCGCTTCATGGTCCGATACTGACGGAAAATATCGGTTATTACACAAATTTGTACAATATATGGTCAAGCTACGGCGTTGAGAGCGAGGGCGTGTTTATCGCGTATACTTCCGTGTACGGGCACACCAAGTCCGCCGCCGAGGAGCTTGCGGAAAAGCTCACCGAGCTGGGCTGTCCGAAGGTGGCGATTTCGGATCTCGCGCGGGAGGACACCGCCGAAGCAGTGGAGGACGCGTTCCGTTACGGAAAGCTGGTTCTTGCGACAACCACCTACAATATGGATATTTTCCCCCAAATGCGTGAGTTTATCGAGCATCTTACCGAGCGGAATTACCAGAACCGCAAGGTCGGTATCATCGAGAACGGCACATGGTCGCCTGTGGCGGCGAAAGTCATTAAGGGTATGTTGGCGGATTCTAAGAGTATCCAATTTACGGATACCACCGTTACCATTAAGTCCGCTGTGACTGACGAAAACGTTTCTCAGCTTGACGCGCTCGCGCGGGAGCTTATTTGACATTCAACAGAAAAGCCGCGATTTCGCGGCTTTTGTAGTGTAAAGTTTTCATAATAAGTTCAGTTTGTTTTTGTGATTAGGAGATGACAATGAGTTTATTATTAAAGGGCGGATATGTAGTCGATGCCGCCAATAAATTTGAGGGCATTGCTGATATTCTTGTAGAAGACGGAAAAATTGTGAAGTGTGAGCCGGATATAGACGCGGAGGACGCGGAGATTATCGACTGCTCGGGACTTCATGTGATTCCGGGAATCTGCGATATGCATGTGCATTTCCGCGACCCCGGTCAGACTCACAAGGAGGACATTCTGACGGGCTGTGAGGCGGCTGTCGCGGGCGGAGTCACTGCCGTGGCGTGTATGCCGAATACCACACCACCGGTGGACAATCCCGAAACGGTGAGGTATATTATTGAGAAAGCAAAGGGCGCGAAAGCAAAGGTTTATCCCGTAGGTTGTATAACCAAGGGCTTGAAGGGCGAGGAGTTGTGCGATTTCAACGCTCTGCGCGACGCGGGCTGCGTGGCGGTATCGGACGATGGAAAGCCCGTGCGTAACGCGCGGATCATGGCACGCGCAATGGTTAAGGCACATTACGCGGGACTTCGTGTGATTTCCCACTGCGAGGATCCGGACATCATCGCGGGCGGGATTATGAACAGCGGCGTGGTTTCCAAGGAACTGGGAGTCAAGGGAATGCACCGACTCTCCGAGGATACCCAGACGGCTCGTGAAATCGTTCTGGCAGCGGACATGGAGATGCCGATCCATATTGCGCACGTTTCAACAATGACGAGTATGCAGTTGGTCAGATTGGCGGCGCGGTATGGCGCAATGGTAACGTGTGAAACCTGTCCGCATTATTTTACGCTGACGGATGAGAAGCTCCGTTCTCGCGACGCAGACTATCGAATGAATCCGCCGCTGAGAACCGAGGACGATGTTACCGCGATTACCGAGGGCGTCTGCGACGGAACGATTGACTGTATCGTTACCGACCACGCGCCGCATACCGCCGAGGAAAAGGCGGATTTCGAGCATGCTCCGAACGGAGTTGTCGGTCTGGAAACGTCCCTTGCGGCGACCCTTACCGAGTTGTATCACTGCGGGAAAATCTCGCTGAGACGCATTGTAAAACTGATGTGCGTGAATCCGCGAAAGATTCTCAATATCCCCGGTGGGGAGTTTACCGAAGGCGAACCTGCGGATATAACGATTTTCGACATCAACGAGGAGTGGATTGTCGACCCCGACAAGCTGCACTCCAAGTCGCATAACACCTGCTTTAAGGGAATGAAGCTCAAGGGCAGAGTGAAAATGACCATCGTGGACGGGGAGATAGTTTACCGGGACGGCGAAAATTAATTTGCAAGTCCAAAACATAATAATTAAAAGCAAGGCTTAAGAGTGAAGTGCAAATCCAAAACGCGCGTGTCGTGTCACACCGCGTAGAGGTGTGACACGACACGCAGGCGAGTTCAGATGAAATCCGCAAAGCGGCTTTCATCTGAACGGTTTTTGATTTGTTATTAAAATAAGGGGCGATTTTATGAGTACAAGAGAGTACGTTCAGACAATTGTAAACCGTTTAACCGATGAACAGATAGACGAGCTGGCGGATTTAATCGAGGAGAAGTTCCTGCCCGAGCCGCCGAATACCGCGCATTCCATCGAGGAGATTGACGCGATGTTGGAGGAGGGCTTGGACGACCTCCGTAATGGACGCGTTTGCTCCGATAATGAGATGGACGAATTTTTCCGAGGGCATTGCGGAATATGAAAATTGTGTATGTGCGTAAGGCGAAGAGAGATATGAAATTGCTTTATGATTACATTTCGATTGAGCAAGATTCACCACAAAGAGCAGCAAATGTCATTTCTAAGATTAAGGCGGCTTTGGATAAATTGGAAGTCTTTCCGAATCGGTATGGGATATGGAAGGACACGGGATTAAGATATTTCCTTGTGAGCGGGTATTATGTGTTTTATCAATACGATGAATCGACCGAAACGATTAGTGTTGTAAGAGTGATTTACTCGCGGCGGAATATTGATGAGTTGATATAAAGAGAGGTAAATTACAATGTCAATGGACAGATTAATCGAGAAAATCAAGCAGACCGGGAATCCGACAGTGGCGGGACTTGACCCGAAGCTGGACTATGTTCCCGAATACATCAAGCGCAAGTGCTTCGATAAATACGGCGAGACACTCAAAGGCGCGGCAAAGGCGCTTTTGGAATTCAATAAGGGTCTGATTGACGCGCTGTACGACATCGTTCCCGCGGTTAAACCGCAGGCGGCGTATTACGAGATGTACGGCGTTCAGGGAATGAAGACTCTGTACAAGACTCAGGAGTACGCTCGTTCAAAGGGAATGTACGTAATCACGGACGCTAAGCGAAATGACATCGGCACTACTATGGAGGCATACGCCACCGCGCATCTCGGTAAGGTCAAGGTCGGCAGTAACGAATATGAACCGTTTTCAGCCGACGCTTTGACAGTTAACGGCTATCTTGGGAGCGATGGAATAAAGCCGCTCCTGAAGATATGCTCCGAGAATGACAAGGGTATTTTCGTACTCGCGAAAACGTCCAATCCGTCAAGCGGGGAATTACAGGACAAGCTGATTGACGGTGTGCCCGTGTACGAGCTGATGGGCAGAATGTGCGAGGAATGGGGCAAGGAAGTTCCGGGAGTGTACGGTTACAGCGGCGTGGGAATCGTCGCGGGGGCTACATATCCCGAGCAGATCAAGCGTTTGCGCGAGGTTTTGCCGCACACGTTCTTCCTGATTCCCGGATACGGCGCGCAGGGAGCGTCCGCAAAGGACATAGCGGCGGCGTTCGATAAGAACGGTCTTGGCGGAATCGTCAACAGCTCCCGTGGAATTATGTGCGCTTATCAGAAGCAGAAGTGCGACGAGCGCGAGTTTGCGGAAGCCGCTCGAAAAGAGGCTATCCGTATGCGTGACGAAATCACCGCCGAAATCGGGAAGATCAATTTATGACAACCGAAACGGCAGTAAAAATCCTTGACGGAAATTTTCGCGGAGTGTTCGTTGATGAGGAGCTTTACAGTCTGAAAAGACCGAATGTAACGAGTGACAAATCGCATTAAATCCTTGGCAACTTTCCGGTGTGCGTGTAAATATCACTATAATCCTCGGCAACTTTTCGGGGGTGCGTGCAAATCGCGAAAGCGAGCGCTCACGACGGAGCGCAGCGGAGTCGGGAGCGCTCGGCTAGATGAAATCACCGAAGGTGATTTCATCGGTTCGCGATTTGCTATTAAAATCGCGATTTGCTATTAAAATAAGGGGTGATTTTTATGAGTACCAGAGAACGCGCACAAATGATTATCAACGGCTTGAACGATGAGCAGATGGACGAACTGATGGAGTTCCTTGAGGAGAATTTCCTGCCTGAGCCGCCGAATACGGTTCACTCGCGGGAAGAGCTAATGGAGAAGCTTGAAAAAGCCGAGGAATCCTTCCGTAGGGGAGAGTTCTATACCGAAGAGGAAATGAACGAGTTTTTTAGGGAGAATTTCGGAATATGAAAATCATTTTTCTCCCGAAGCGGCGGAAGATTTCAAATCGTTGTACAACTATATTTTGTATATGGAAGATTCGCCGAACAGAGCGGCGGAAACCGTGTATAAAATCAAGGAGTCCGTTAAAAAGTTGAATCCGTTTCCCAACCGTCATAGCAAATGGTCGGACACCGAATACAGATTCTACCTGATTTGCGGATATTGTGTGTTCTATCAATATGACGAGGAAACCGATACCGTCAAAGTTGACCGTATAATTTACTCGCGTCGAAACATAGACGAACTGCTTTGAGGGAATATAATTTACTTACCAATAACGTGTGCAAATCCGATATACGGGAATGCACGTGGTAATTTATATAATAATTCACTGCAACGCGTGAACCA
The DNA here is from genome assembly GCA_964480645.1 of uncultured Ruminococcus sp. Lineage (GTDB taxonomy): Bacteria > Bacillota > Clostridia > Oscillospirales > Ruminococcaceae > CAG-115. Next base: position 7,942 of record CAYZQU010000009.1, read on the forward strand.
CGCAGGCAATTCGCGAAAGCGAGCGGCGCGGCTTACGCGGAGCGTGAGCCGGGTCGCTCGGCTAGCAAAGGTCGAAGACCTTTGCGGTTCGCGAATTGCTTTTAAGATAAGGAGAAAATTATGGACTTTGAGAACAAGAGAAAAGCGTCATTAATACTTGCCGATGGGACTGAGTTCCACGGCGCGGGATTCGGCGCGGAGGGCATGACGATAGGCGAAATCGTGTTTACTACCGCGATGACGGGCTATCAGGAAACGCTGACAGATCCCTCGTATTGCGGTCAGATCGTAACTCAGACTTTTCCGCTTATAGGAAATTACGGAGTGAACAAGATTGACCCCGAAAGCAACGGCAGCGCGGTTTCTGGATACATAGTCCGCGAATATTGCGAAGAACCGAGCAATTTCCGCTGTGAGGGCGATTTGAACAGCTATCTCAAAAGTCTGAATATCGTGGGAATATGCGATATAGATACCCGCCGCCTTACAAGGATAATCCGCGAGAGCGGCGTTATGAACGGCGCGATTGTAAGCGGCGAGTACGACAAGGACAAGCTGATGGAGAAAATCCGCGCGTATAAGGTCGGGGAAGTCGTGCCGAAAGTTTCCGTTAAGGAAAAGGAGTATTTCCCCGCCGAGAATCCCAAATTCAATGTGGTTTTGATGGATTACGGATATAAGTTCAATATCCGCAGAGAGCTGAACAAGCGCGGCTGTAATGTCACGGTTATGCCGTATAACGCGTCCGCCGAGGAAATCAAGGCTCTCTCTCCCGATGGAATAATGCTCTCGAACGGTCCGGGCGACCCCGCAGACAATGTGGAGGCGATAAACACGCTGAGGGAGCTTATCCCCGCGCGTATTCCCACGTTCGGAATCTGTCTGGGACATCAGCTTCTGGCGCTGGCGAACGGCGCGAAGACCGAAAAGCTGAAATACGGTCATCGTGGCGGAAATCAGCCCGTTAAGGACTTGGCTATGGACAGGACGTTCATTACATCGCAGAACCACGGATACGCGGTAATCGGCGAGAGCGTTCCCGAAAGCGCGGGCAAGGTAAGCCACGTCAACGGAAACGACGGAACCTGTGAGGGTGTTCGGTATACAAATGCGCCCGCGTTTACCGTGCAGTTCCACCCCGAGGCGTGCGGAGGTCCTCACGATACCTCATATCTGTTCGATGAATTCTTAAAGCTTATGGGAGGTAATAAGTAATGCCGCTGAGAAGTGATATAAAAAAGGTTTTGGTAATCGGTTCGGGACCTATCGTAATAGGGCAGGCGGCGGAGTTCGACTACGCGGGAACACAGGCTTGCCGCGCCCTCAAGCAGGAGGGTCTGGAAGTCGTTCTGATAAACTCCAATCCCGCAACTATTATGACGGACAAGCACATGGCGGACAAGGTTTACATCGAACCGCTTACGCTTGACGTGGTTAAACGGATAATCGAGATTGAAAAGCCCGATTCTGTGGTGTCGAATCTTGGCGGACAGACCGCGCTTACACTGTCTATGCAGTTAGCCGAAAGCGGATTTTTGGCGGAACACGGCGTTAAACTTCTCGGCTCAAACCCCGAGACTATCCACAAGGCTGAGGACAGACAGGCATTTAAGGATACGATGGAATCCATAAATCAGCCTTGTATTCCGTCCAAAGTCGTTGAGGACATAGATTCCGCAATGGCTTTCGCGGAGGAAATAGGCTATCCCGTAATCGTGCGTCCCGCGTTTACGCTCGGCGGCACGGGCGGCGGAATCGCCGAGAATCGCGAGGAATTGCATGAAATCGCCACCAACGGCTTGCGCTTGTCGCCGATTACGCAGATTCTTGTAGAAAAGTGCATTTCGGGCTGGAAAGAGATCGAGTTTGAGGTAATGCGCGACCGCAAGGGCAATGTAATCACTGTATGCTCAATGGAGAATTTCGACCCCGTGGGCGTCCATACGGGAGATTCAATTGTTGTCGCGCCTTGCGTGACGCTTGCGGACAAGGAGTATCAGATGCTCCGCACGGCGGCTCTGGACATCATTCAGGCTCTGGAGGTGGAGGGCGGCTGTAACTGTCAGTTCGCGCTGAAGCCTGACAGCTTTGAGTACGCCGTTATTGAGGTAAATCCGCGTGTTTCGCGTTCCTCCGCGCTTGCGTCCAAGGCAACGGGATACCCGATTGCGAAAGTCGCGGCAAGAATCGCCGTGGGTTACACACTGGATGAAATTGTAAATCAGGTTACGGGAAAGACCTATGCGTGCTTTGAACCCGCGTTGGATTATCTGGTGGTGAAGTTCCCGCGTTTCCCGTTTGATAAGTTCGTTTACGCGAAAAAGACTCTCGGTACGCAGATGAAAGCCACTGGCGAGATTATGGCGATTGCTCCCTCGTTTGAAGCGGGAATGATGAAAGCGGTGCGCTCCATCGAGCTGAAAATGGATTCGCTCACCAAGAAAGAGTTTACTCTGCTCTCCGATGATGAGGTGTTGGAAAAACTCAATGATGTGGATACCGACCGCGCGTTCTGCGTATTTGAAGCGTTAAAGCGCGGAATCTCGGTGGATAAAATTCACGAAATCACCAAAATCGACAAGTGGTTCATATCGAAGCTGAAGAATCTCGCGGAGCTTGAGAAATGGCTTGCCGAGGGTGCTCTCACTCAGGAGAAGTACGACCTCGCGAAAAAATATTGCTACCTCGACAGCACGATAGAGCGCATTTCCGGTCAGAAGCTCGCCGACTGCGGAATCAAACGCCGTCTTGCGGTGTATAAAATGGTTGATACCTGCGCGGCGGAGTTCTCCGCGTCGACTCCGTATTTCTACAACACCTTTGACGAGGAGAACGAAGCGGCGGAATTTATCGAAAGCCACCCCTCGGACAAGAAAAAGGTTATCGTGTTTGGAAGCGGACCTATCCGCATAGGGCAGGGAATCGAGTTCGATTATTGCTCGGTACACTGCGTATGGACGCTGAAAGAGGAGGGCTGCGAGGCTATTATATGCAACAACAACCCCGAAACCGTTTCCACCGATTTCGACACGGGCACGCGCCTGTATTTCGACCCACTCACCCGCGAGGATGTTGAAGCCCTTATCGCGACCGAAAAGCCGTATGGCTGTGTGGTTCAGTTCGGCGGACAGACCGCGATTTCGCTTACGAAGCACCTTACCGAGTTGGGTGTGCGTATTCTCGGCACTCAGGCGGCGGATGTGGACGCGGCGGAGGACAGGGAGCTGTTTGACGAGTTGCTTGAAAAGTGCGGAATCCCGCGCCCGAAAGGGGAGACGGTGTTCACCACCGAGGAAGCTCTCAAAGCCGCAAACGACCTTGGTTATCCCGTTCTGTTGCGTCCCTCTTACGTCCTCGGCGGACAGAATATGATTATCGCGCATTGTGATTCCGATGTGGACGAATATATGAAGATAATCACCTCGACAAAGCTTGAAAATCCCGTGCTTGTGGATAAGTATATGATGGGTACGGAAGTTGAGGTCGATGCGATCTGCGATGGAGAGGATTTCGTTATCCCGGGAATTATGGAACACGTAGAACGCGCGGGAATCCACAGCGGCGACTCGATTTCCATTTACCCGTGCCAGAATCTCACTGAGCATATCAAGAAAGTAATTATCGACTATACCGAAAAACTCGCCAAGGCGTTACACGTTATCGGTCTTGTGAATATCCAGTATGTGGTGTACAATCACGAGGTGTATGTAATCGAGGTGAATCCGCGTTCCTCGCGTACAGTTCCGTATATTTCAAAAGTCACGGGCGTGCCAATGGTGGATCTGGCAACCAAGATCATCCTCGGCAAGAAGCTTAAGGATATGGGCTATAAGAGCGGACTTTACCCCGTCGCGGATTATGTGGCGGTTAAAGTTCCCGTGTTCAGCTTTGAAAAACTCCATGATGTGGATAACCAGTTAGGTCCGGAAATGAAGTCCACGGGAGAGTGTCTCGGAATCGCCAAAACATTCGGAGAAGCACTGTTCAAGGGCTTGACAGCGGCTGGATATAAGTTCGGCGAAAGCGGTGAAAACGGCAAGAACGGCGGGGTTCTGATTTCTGTTCGGGATTCGGACAAGAACGAGATTATAGAAATCGCAAGCCGATTCGAGGCTCTTGGATTCAAAATCTACGCGACAGCGGGAACGGCTTCGGTACTGAACCGCAATATGATTGCCGCAAACCACGTTTACAGAATCCATGAGGCAAAAGAGCCGAATGTGATCACGCTGTTGGAAAGCGGAGACATCAATTATGTGGTTTCAACCTCCGAAACGGGCAGAAAGCCCTCTTTGGATTCCGTGCGTATGCGCCGCAAGGCGGTGGAACGCTCGATAGCGTGCCTTACCGCGATTGATACCGCAAACGCGCTGTTGGACTGCCTTGAGGCGAAACGCTCAATTAACGATGTTGAAATGGTGGATATTACCAAGATATGAAGATTGGGAAATTCCTCGTAAAGCCGCGTTTCAAGCCCGCCCGAATCATCTCAGACGCGATTTCGCTTGCGGCGGTGGCGTTGATTTTCGTCCTCACCGTGAACTTCTTTCCACAATACACAGCGGCTGTAATTGCCGAGGGGCAGAGGGATTTATACGGAACATTGCTGAAATACGGCGAAACGCTTACATATCGGCAATATTTAGCGTGGATTTTCCCCGCGCTGGCGGTAATCGTGCTTGCGGTTTACGTGATTCTGACGCTGAAAAGCCACGAATTCCGCAAATACAAGGTCACGAAGAAAAACGCGCAAGCGGTTTACGATTGGTACGCGTTTGCGGTATCACTGTGCAAGATTCCGCTGCTTATGGTGATTTTCGAGGTTATGTATGTTTATCAGCGGGTAATGCTGTTTGAATCCGTCAGTGCTTTCAGTTATCAGATTGTTCTGTATTTGGTGGTTCTCGCGATAATAATTCGGTTTTCGGTACACAAAATAAGGAAGATAACCGAGGTGGAAGAACCCGATACGGATAGCGATGACTGCCCCGTTAAAGTGCGGATTGTCGATGATGACGATGAATAGTACAAAAATTTTGGAGGTAAATGATATGGGACAGACAGATAAGCAGTATGATGGTTATTTGATTGATACCTACGCGATGTTAAAGCGTCTTCGTGACGCTGCCATTAAGGAGAATTCCACCGAAACGGTGAAATTGATTGAAGATGAAATGCGGCTTATTAAAGTGAAGTTACAGCCGACCGAACTCCCCGAATAATGGCGCGCACGTCCCGATGGAATTAATTCGGATTACGCAATGAAGTGAAAGTTCAGAGCGTTATAACCAAAACCACTTACCATAACGAACGGCAAATTGAGAACGCGCGTGGCGTGGAACGGCACGCAGGCGAACGCGCACCGTAGGTGCGCGTGGTTCTCAATTTGCTATTTAAATAAGGAGTTAACAATGTATTATTGTGATAAATACCCTATAATCGAAAAGAAAACCCTCGCGGAGGGAATTTACTCTGTTATTGTGAACGCTCCGGATGCGGCTCATGAAGCGGTTCCGGGGCAGTTCGCGAATATCGGGATTGTGGGATTTACTCTCCGCAGACCGATTTCAATTTGCGGAATTGATAAGGAAAAAGGCACATTGCGATTCGTGTTTGAGGTTCGCGGAAAGGGCACGGCGGAGCTTGCTAAGGTTTCCGAGGGCGATGAGCTGGATATTCTCGCGCCGCTTGGAAACGGATTCACGATTCCCGAATCGGGGAAGATTATCGTGGTGGGCGGCGGAATCGGTGTTCCGCCAATGCTTGGAATTTCCGCGCAGACGCGCGAACGCTGTACCGCAATAGTCGGATTCCGCGATAAGTCGAGGATTATTCTCACGGAAGACTTCGAGAAAAACGGAACAGAAGTTCACCTCTGCACCGACGACGGAAGCGCGGGACAGAAAGGTCTGGTTACATTCCCTCTCGCAGACGAGCTGGAAAAGGGCGGTGTCGCGGCGGTAATGGCTTGCGGACCTACTCCCATGCTGAAAGCCGTGGCTAAGATGTGTGAGGTTTATGACGTTCCGTGTCAGGTGTCGTTGGAGCAGCGAATGGGCTGTGGCGTGGGTGCATGCGTGGTCTGCACATGTTTGACCGTGCGGAATGGACAGGAGATGTATTCGCGCGTCTGCAAGGACGGTCCTGTATTCAATGCCGAGGAGGTGAAGTTCGATGGCTGATTTGCGTGTTTCTATCGCGGGTGTGGAGTTTCCGAATCCCGTAATCGCCGCGTCGGGAACGTATGGAAACGGCGAGTGCTATACCGATTTGTACCCGATTTCCAAACTTGGCGGAATTTCCTGCAAAGGAATGACCATAAACCCCAAACAGGGCAATCCGCCGCCGAGAATCGCCGAAACTCCCTCGGGAATCCTCAACTCTGTGGGGCTTCAGAACATCGGAGTTCATGCGTTTATCGAGTATTACCTCCCCACGCTTAAACAGGACGGCAATGTAATAATCGCGAATGTCGCGGGCGCGACAATCGAGGACTATGTCCGTGCGGCGGAGGCTCTGGACGCGTCCGAAATAGATATGATAGAGCTTAATATTTCTTGTCCGAATGTCAAGGCGGGCGGAGCGACCTGGGGAATCTCCTGCGAGGGCGCGTCAAGCGTCACCAAGGCGGTTCGCGCGGCAACGAAAAAGCCGCTTATCGTCAAACTCACTCCGAATGTCACCGACATCACGGAAATTGCCCGCGCTGTGGAATCCGAGGGTGCGGACGCTCTTTCGATGATAAACACGCTCCTCGGAATGAGAATCGACATCAGGACGCGCCGCCCGATTCTGCGGAACAATATGGGCGGACTCAGCGGTCCTGCGGTGTTCCCCGTGGCGGTGAGAATGGTGCGTCAGTGCTATAAAGCGGTGAAAATCCCGATTATCGGTATGGGTGGAATTTCCACATGGGAAGACGCGGTTGAGATTATGCTCGCGGGAGCGTCCGCGATTCAGATGGGTACGGCGATTTTCACCGACCCGTACTCGCCGCTGAAAGTCATTGACGGTCTTGCGGAATATATGGACAAGAACGGAATCAAGAGCTTGTCGGAAATTGTCGGGCAGTGTCGGGACTGGTAAGTCCCCTACTGGGGGACTCCGTCCCCCAGACCCCCTGCCAAAGCGCAAACAAGATGTTTGCGCAGTCGCAACTAAGTCGGCGGCAAGGATGCCGCCGACCAAAGCGACAGGGGGCATTGCCCCTTAAGAATCCCGGTTCCAATACGGTGTGGTTTTTGGTTGGAGCTTGTCGCTGGAGTAAAGGTTGCTTGGGATTACACCATACGCGCCATCCTCTCGGTAAGTGTGGTACGTTGAATACAGTTCAGAGGAACTCTTTCTGACAGCGAGAAGGTTTTAATTCCAATTTACACCATATTGTAACTGAGATTCCAAATGGGCATTGTCCCCTGTTTGGGAAACGGAATTGAGAGACTAAGAAGGCAATATGTCAAAAATTGAAGATTGGAAGAAAACCTCGCCGAACACACTCAATATTGATTGGGCGGCGGTTGAGAAAGACTTGGGCTTTGCCCTGCACGATAATTTCAAGGACTTCTACTCTTGCGTAACCGCGAAAAAATGCAAAGGTATCATGAAGTTTAATCCCGCCGATTTTGTCAAGGAGTATGTCAACAAGCAAAACTGGCTTGAGAACGCGAACGGCGGCTTTCCAAACTGCGAATTCGAGCTTTTCCCGCTTGAAAATACAAAAACGGAATATCTGTGTGCTTTTTTCCGAGACGCTTTTTCCGGGGACTGGACGGGCGGAAATGATTTCGGTCACCGCGCGTATATCGGAGAACTTAACCTTAACATCGGGCAGATTTGCCTGATAGTCAACAACGATACCGGCAAATTTGAATGGGTGGATATGGGATACGGTTATTTTGACGTTTACGAGGAAAATCCTTACGGAATAATAGCCGACAGTGCGGAGGAGTTCCTCGCCAAAATATCGCAGTAACGAATCGGGGTGAAGTGCAAATCCAAAACGCGCCCGTGGTATCACACCGTGAAACGGTGTGATACCACGGGCAGGCGAGTTCGGATGAGCAAAGCTCATCTGAACGGTTTTGGATTTGCTATTAAGATGAATGAGTTTATCAGATCCGAGCGTCTGCTCGGCAAAGCGGCAATGGAGCGTCTAGCCGAGTGCAGAGTCGCGGTATTCGGAATTGGCGGAGTGGGCGGTCATGCGGCGGAGGCTCTCGTGCGGAGCGGAATCGGCGCGATTGACCTCGTGGACGGCGATACTGTGGCGGAATCCAACATTAACCGACAAATTATCGCGCTCCACAGCACGGTAGGAATGCCCAAAACCCGTGCGGCGGCGGAGCGTTTCCGCGATATTAATCCCGAGGTTAAAATTCGGGAGTTCCCGATTCGGTTTTCGGAGGAAATGTCGGCGCAATTCGACTTTTCGGAGTATGATTATGTGATTGACGCGGTGGACGACGTCCGCGCAAAGGTACTTCTTGCCGTGAAATGTCGGGAGAGCGGAACGCCGATTATCAGCTCTATGGGCGCGGGGAACAAGCTCGATCCTACCAAATTTCAAGTCGCGGATATTTATAAAACGAGTGTTTGTCCGCTTGCGAGGGTAATGCGCCGCGAACTGAAAAATCATGGCATAGAGCGGCTTAAGGTGGTTTATTCCACGGAATTGCCCGTTGCCCCAACTAAGGAGGGCGAGCACGTTGTGCCCGCGTCCTGCGCGTTTGTGCCGGGCGTTGCAGGGCTGATTATCGCCGGAGAGGTTGTTCGTGACCTTTCCAATAGAGCGTAGATATTCTTGGAAAATATACCAATAATGAGCAGCGTTTTCTGCACAAATTGCACAAAACGTTGCTTTTTATGTGAAAAAAGGTTGACATTTTATAAGCGGTGTGGTATAATTAAATTATACAACTTCAACAAAAAAAATTAATATTTTATGATGTTTTTGTTGAAATTTGAGACGATTATGAAATTTTGAATTAATTTCCATCAATCTGAAAGGAGGATTAACGATGGTAAAGAACATATCGTTCGATATCGCCAGTGCGATTCTGCTGTGCGTTCTGCTTGGCTCGATTGTGTTCCGGAAGATGACCAAGGGCACGGCAAACCGCGTATTTCTGTTTGGCGTGATATGCGCGATTTTCGCATCGTGTATGGACATCTGGGCAACCACACTGGATAACGCGGGAAGCGGCGATGTGTTCAGGGTTTCGTTATTACATACGTTGTTCCTGATTGCGCACAACATTAATCCTTTGCTTCAGGTATTCTTTGTAATCAGCTTGTTGGATATATGGCACAGGATTGACCGCCATACGTGGTTAAAAATCCTGTTGATCGTTCCATACGCTTACACATTTCTGGCAATAGTTACCAATCCGTTTACTCACATAATTTTCACTGTTGACGCCGAGAACGGTTATCAGCACTCATGGGCGTTCTTTTCGTTATATGTGCCCGTGGCGATTTATGTTATTATTGATATGGTGATTATTGCCCGTTATCATAAACAGCTTAAAGTACGCAGAATCATATCGCTGCTTACGTTGTCTGTTGTTCCGCTGATAGCCGTGGCGGTTCACCTTGTCGCACCGGTACAGCGTGTGGAATGCTTTGGAATCGCGGTTGCGATGATGTTTGTAAGCGTCGGGATTCAACGTCCCGAGGACTATATGGATACCTCAACGGGGCTGTTTAAGATGTCCGCGTATGCTAAGGATATGCGACAGAATTTCGAGAATGGCAAGCACGTTAATGTTGTGATGCTCAATATCGGCAATATGAATAACTTGCGCAATATGCTGGGATTCGACCTCTCTACCGAGCTTGTCGGAAATATTGCAAAGAAGATAATGCTGCTTGACCAGGGATTCCGCGCGGACGCGCTGATTTACTATCTCGACCGCGGACGTTACAGAATCGTGTTTAAGGAAAAGAAACGAGAGCTTGCGGAGGCGTTTGCCGAGGCTTTGATGGGAGAGCTGAAAATCCGCTCGTGCTTTAACGGATTCGATCTTAATCTTACACCATATATTGTGCTGGCGCGCTGCCCTGAGGAAATTGAGAGTTTCAAGTCTCTGATGGCGTTTGGTCAGGATTTTCACGAGAAAAATCCTTACACGGGGCAGGTTATGACGGCATCCGAGGTGTATCACCGGAATGAGTTCACCATTCAAAACAACATTGATGCGATTATTGAGCGCGCTCTCGAAAATAACAGCTTTCGGGTATATTATCAGCCGATTTATTCCACCGAGCAGGGGCAGTTCGTTTCTGCGGAGGCATTGTTGCGGTTGTTTGACAGTGAACACGGCTTTATCTCTCCCGAGATATTGATTCCCGCAGCGGAGAAGAGCGGCGCGATTCACAAAATAGGCGCGTTTGTGTTTGAGGAGGTCTGTAAGTTCGTTTCCAGCGATACGTTCAAGCAGCTCAATCTGGACTACATAGAGGTTAATCTTTCGGTGGCACAGTGTATGCACGGCGATTTGGCGGACAACATCCTCGCGACAATGAATCAATACAATGTTTCGCCTGAGAACATAAATCTGGAAATCACCGAAACCGCCGCGTCCTATTCGCAGCGGGTGATGACCGAGAACCTCAACAAGCTTTCCCGCGCGGGATTGACATTCTCGCTTGACGATTACGGCACGGGATATTCTAATATGAAGCGGGTGATTCAACTTCCGCTGAAGATTATCAAGCTAGACAAGTCGTTTGTTGATGAACAGCACAATCCCAAAATGTGGATATTCTTACAGAATACGGTAAAGATGTTCAAGGATATGCAGATGGAAATTGTTGTGGAGGGAATTGAAACCCAAGAAATGGTGGACGCGTTCTCAAATCTGAAATGCGACTTCATTCAGGGATATTTCTTCTCAAAGCCTATCTCTCAACCCGATTTCGTGGAGTTTATCTCAAATTCAAGGTAATATGAATAAAACCCCGATTTTTGCAGTAAACTGTAATAATCGGGGTTTTACATACCCTCCCACCCCCCGCCGGGGGCTCTGCCCCCGGACCCCCGTTTAAGGGGCTAGCCCCTTAAGAATCCCAGTTCCAATATCATCTGATTTTAGTCGGAGGTTTTCTCTGTCGGAATAGTGGTTTGGGTTTGTACCCAATGTGCCATCTTCTCGGATAAAAGCGTTAAAGCCACCTACCCGAGTGAACGGCAAATTGAGAACGTGCGTGACGCATTGAAAGGTTTGCACGCTATAATTTCAAGCAAGGTTTTAGTGATTTGCTATTTAAATAAGGAGATAATTATGTGTACTGCAATTACTATGAGCGGCGATGGATTCTACTTTGGACGTACTTTGGATTATGAGTTCTCATACGGGGACTTTGTGGCGTTAGCGCCTCGGAATTTCCGATTCGGATTCGGCAGCGCGAAGCTGGATTCGCGCCACAACGCGATGATGGGAATGGCTCACATCGCGAATGGAATTCCGCTGTATTATGAGGCAATGAATGAACACGGTCTTGGAATGGCGGGTCTGAATTTTGTGGATTACGCGCATTACAGTCAGCCGCGCGGTGATAAGATAAATCTCCCGCCGCACGAGTTTATTCCATATATTCTGGGGTTGTGCAAGGACTTATCCGAAGCGCGGGGCTTACTCGCGAATATCAACCTGATAGACAGGGGATTTTCCAAGGAGCTTCCGACCGCGCAGCTCCACTGGATAATCGCGGACAAAAGTGGCGCATTGACCGTTGAAAGCACTTCTCATGGGTTCAATGTGTACGAGAATCCCGTGGGCGTGCTTACAAATAACCCCGAGTTTCCGCAGCAGATGTTACAGTTGAACAATTATATGAATCTTTCAGCCAAGCCGCCTAAAAATAATTTCTGTTCGGGAATAGAGCTTCACGCGTATTCGCGTGGAATGGGAGCAATCGGTCTTCCCGGGGATTTGTCCTCGGAATCGAGGTTTGCGAGAGTGGCGTTTTTCAAGAGCAATTCTGTGTGCGATGAGGGTGAAAACGCGGGAGTAACGCAGTTTTTCCATATCCTCGGCGGCGTGGACAGTCCGCGCGGGTGTTGCGACCTTGGCAACGGGCAGTATCAGATTACGCGTTATACTTGCTGCTGTGATTGTTCGCGCGGTATTTACTATTACACGACTTACGGAAATCACCGGATTTCAGCCGTGAATATGCGCCGCGAGAACCTCGACAGCAACAAGCTGCGCGTATTCCCGAAAATTGAGGGCGAGAGTATAAATTATCAGAATTAGTACTATAATGTAGAATTACGGTGCGTGCTTTGCACGTGTTAACTCCGGGCAAGGCTTTGGCGGCTCGTGCAAATCATTATCCCGAACCACGCCAAGGGGGCGCGAGTTTAGTATGTTATAACCAAAGCCACGGCAATGGCGACCGGCGCAAATCCGAAATGCGTCCGTTGCGCCGCACGCGCAGCGTGAGGCGTAACGGACAGGCAAGTGCAAACGCAGGTTGACCGAAGGTCATTCGGCGTTTGCACGGTTTCGGATTTGCTATTAAAATAAGGAGATAAAATGAGGTTGGATACCGAAAAAGTGTTTCATACGTTTCCGCCCGTGTATGACGGGAATTCGCGGGTTTTGATTCTGGGAACAATGCCGTCGCCCAAGTCCCGCGAGTTGGGTTTCTATTATATGCACCCGCAAAACCGTTTCTGGAAAATGCTAGGCGCGGTTCTGGGGGTAGAAATTCCGCGTGACATTGCAGGCAGGCGAGAGTTGTGTTTATCACGCGGAATCGCTCTGTGGGACGTACTCGCGAGCTGCGACATCAACGGCGCATCGGACGGCTCTATCAGTAACGCTGTTCCGAACGACCTGCGGAAAATCTTCGTGGAGTGCGAGATCCGCGCGGTGTTCACCACGGGTAAAAAGGCGCATGAGCTGTATAAGCGGTTCTTCGCGGATTGTATGACAGATATTTGCCTGCCCTCTACCAGTCCCGCAAACAGAACAATCACCGAGAGCGAAATGTTGGAGCAATACCGCAAAATCGCTAAGTACATAGGGGAATGTTAAATGGATTTAATAGTAAAACCGTTTTATAAATTGACTGCGGACGAGCTGTATGAAATACTGCGTCTGCGTGTGGACGTTTTCGTGGTGGAGCAGAATTGCCCGTATCGGGAGATTGACGGGCTTGACAAACAGGCAACTCATGTATATTTCGCGGAAAACGGCGAAATTCTCGCATATCTGCGCATATTACCTCCGGGAGTGACATTTGATACCCCCGCGCTGGGGCGAATCGTCACTGCAAGGCGCGGACTCGGACTCGGCGCGAAAATCGTCCGCGAGGGAATCCGAATTTCGAGGGAGATGTTCGGCGATACGGAAATCAAAATCGAAGCGCAGACACAAGCGCGCGGATTCTATGAGAAGCTTGGGTTTGTACAGTCCTCGGAGGAGTTTTCGGACGCGGGAATTATGCATATCGAGATGACGCTGAAGCCGGAAAAATTCGTTACATAATCTCCTAAATGTACTTATTTTTTTACTTTTGGTGTGTTATAATTAATTGAAACGTATGAACAGTGCAGGCAAATCGAGAACGCAAGCAATGCTACACACCGCGTAAGCGGCGTGCGAATGACCGCAAGCGGTCAATCTACATTGCTTAGCGAACGCGGACGCAAGTCCGCGTGGTTCTCGATTTGCAAATTTAAATCAGGAGGTTAATTATGAGCAATCCATTATTTAAGACCGATTCCGCGTGGGAGAAATTTATCAATTCGCTGGTAAATATCGACAAGAGCGGCTCGGCAACCCTTGAAAATGTCAATGACT
>CAYZQU010000010.1:0-16678 GCA_964480645.1 uncultured Ruminococcus sp.
CCGCCATTCCTTGAAGACCATGTCGCAATGGCGATTGTCCAAATGCTCCTCGCGGGGATAATTATGGTGATAAACCAGAAGTTCTTTATAAGCGGCTTTAAAGGAATAATCCACCGCGCGCCGAATATGGATACGTTGGTTGCTATGGGCGCAATGGCGGCATTCGGTTACAGCGTCTACGCGACAATCGTGATGAGTAACGCACAGGCGGCGGGTAATCACGATATTGTAATGCAATATATGCATGAGTTGTATTATGAGAGTGCGGGAATGATTCTCACGCTGATTACGCTCGGAAAGCTGTTGGAGGCGCGTTCCAAGGGTAAGACCACCTCCGCGCTGAAAAGTCTGATAAAACTCGCGCCGAAAACGGCGGTCTTGATTCGCGACGGCGAGGAAGTTACCGTGCCCGTGGAACAGGTGAAAATCGGCGATATATTCGCGGTTCGCGCGGGGGACAGTATCCCAACGGACGGTGTGATAATTGAGGGAGAAACCGCGATAAACGAGAGCGCGCTGACCGGCGAAAGCATTCCCGTGGATAAGATAGTTGGGGATGAGGTCTCCGCAGCGACAATAAATCAGTCGGGATATATCCGCTGCCGCGCCACGCGCGTAGGAGAGGATACCTCGCTGTCACAGATAATCAAGATGGTGAGCGACGCTGCGGCGACAAAAGCTCCGATAGCGAAAATCGCGGACAGGGTTTCGGGGGTGTTTGTGCCCGTTGTCATCGCGATTGCGTTAGTGACTATTGCGGTTTGGCTGATGACGGGCAACGGCGCGGGATACGCGTTGGAGCGCGGGATCTCGGTGCTGGTGATTTCCTGCCCTTGCGCTCTGGGACTTGCAACTCCTGTGGCGATAATGGTCGGCAACGGAATCGGCGCGAAAAACGGAATACTGTTCAAAACGGCTGCTTCGCTTGAGGAAACCGGCAAAGCGGATATTGTGGTGTTGGACAAGACAGGCACGATTACAAGCGGCGAACCGCGTGTTACGGATATTATACCAAGTGACGGAATAACCGAGATGGAGTTCGCGAAAACGGCTTTCTCTCTGGAAAAGCGAAGTGAACATCCTCTTGCGAAAGCAATTATGGCTTATGGTGATGAACACGGCTTTACAGCTGAAGAACCGGATAGCTTTGAGGTTCTGAGAGGTTCGGGAATCACCGCCCAGCTTGGTGGGAATGAATATGTTGCGGGTAATCTGCGTCTGTGTGAGACATATTGTGATATTTCCGAAAAAATCCGCGAAAAATCCGAGGAGCTGGCGGGAGAGGGCAAAACTCCGCTTTACTTCTGCCGCGATAAACGGCTGATTGGGATAATCGCCGTTGCGGACGAGATAAAACCGGAATCCGCGCAAGCCGTTCGTGAACTTAAAAATATGGGAATCCGCACCATTATGCTGACAGGTGATAATAAACGCACCGCCGAGGCGGTTGGAAGAACGGCGGGGGTCGATGAAGTGATTGCCGAGGTGCTTCCGGGGGATAAGGAGGACGTGATTCGGCGGCTTAAGGACGAGGGCAAGACCGCAATGGTGGGTGACGGAATCAATGACGCGCCCGCGCTTACCCGTGCGGACATCGGAATCGCTATCGGCGCAGGTTCGGACATCGCGTTGGACGCGGCAGACGTGGTACTGATGAAGTCGCGTCTGACGGACGTTCCGGCGGCGATAAGGCTTTCCCGCCGCACGCTTACGAACATCAAGG
Source organism: uncultured Ruminococcus sp. (assembly GCA_964480645.1). GTDB lineage: Bacteria > Bacillota > Clostridia > Oscillospirales > Ruminococcaceae > CAG-115. The sequence goes on from CAYZQU010000010.1 coordinate 1,724, forward strand.
AGAACTTGTTCTGGGCATTTATATATAATGTAATCGGGATTCCGTTGGCGGCGGGCGTTTGGATTCCGTTGTTCGGCTGGCGGCTGAACCCGATGTTCGGCGCGGCGGCAATGAGCCTGTCGAGTTTTTGTGTGGTAACAAATGCGCTCAGGCTGAACTTTGTGAAGATTTACAATACAAAACACGACCATAAGCGCCGCAATAGGGCAAAATCCACGGGCAATGCCGTGGGGAGTAACGCAAATCCGGTAAAAATCCCAAGCGGCGTTCCGGAGAGAGAGGCAAATCGGGAAAGCGAGTGTCACGGCACATCGCAGATGTGCCGTGACACTCGGCTAGTCGACATTGCCAAAGGCAATGTCGACGATTCCCGATTTGCAAATCAAAATCAAGAAGCGCAGCGGAGTTTTCGCGGGCAGGCGAGTGCGCGCGTCAGCGCGTACGGTTTTGGATTTGCAAATAGCAATAACGCAAATTCGGAAAGCGAGTGCTGTCAACGAAGCGACAGCGGAGTTGACAGTACTCGGCTAGTCGACATCGCCAAAGGCGATGTTGACGGTTTCGAATTTGCCAATCAAAATAAGGAGGATATTATGGAAGTAACAATGAAAATCGAGGGTATGATGTGTGGGCATTGCGAGGCATCAGTGAAAAAGGCACTCGAGGGAATTCCGGGGGTACAATCTGCGGAAGCGTCACACGAAAAGGGAACGGCAGTGGTGAAGCTGTCCGAGCAGGTTTCGTTTGAAACACTGAAAAAGGCGGTTGAGGCTCTGGATTACAAGGTTATTGAATAAGCACAGAACAAATCGGGGAAGTGACGCTCACTTTCCCGATTTGTAAATCAGTGAAAATTTATCGACACATTTTTAACTTTTCAACTGTTGATTTTGGGCAATGTGCATAAAAAATAAATCAATTTATGGCAAATCATACAAAAAATCAGGTTGACTATTGACAAATTAAAAAAAATGCGTTAAAATAAATTCAGTAAGATTAAACGGGTTTGGGACAAAATGTCATCATCGCTTTTTATAAAGCTCTAAACCGATTGATCTTATACAGACCGAAAGCGTGAAATTTATTAGACGTTACTTTTGGCTGTTTAGAACACACGCTTGGAAACGTTTCCGATAACGATTACGGAAAATCCGGAGCGTCAATTTACTTAGGAGGACAATTTAATCATGAGCAAATCAAGAAGAATTTTGGCTATGGCTCTTAGCGCGACTATGGGTCTTACCATGCTGGCGGGTTGCGACAACAGCGACAACAGCAACAACAGCAGCAGCAACACACCTAACTCTCCCGCAGGCAATAACTCCAGCACGGGCAGCGGTGATAGCAGCGAACCTACCAGCCTTGGTGACGGTTCTAAGGGCAAGGTTTACTGGCTGAACTTCAAGCCCGAGGCTGACAAGACCTTGCAGGATATCGCGAAAACGTACAAGGATAAGACCGGTGTTGAGGTTAAGGTTGTTACCGCGGCATCAGGTACATATTCTCAGACTCTTATCTCCGAGATGGATAAGGGCGACGCAGCTCCCACTCTGTTCAACGTTGGTAACGCGCAGGGTGCGAAGGACTGGGAGGATTGGGCTGTCGACCTTAAGGACACCGCAATCGCGAAGGAGCTTAACACCGATAACTACAATGTTTACGGTCCGTCCGGCAAGCTTGTTTCCATTCCTTACGCTTTTGAGTGCTATGGCATTATCGTAAACAAGGAGCTTGTTACAAAGGCAGGCTACAAGGTTGAGGATATCAAGAACTTCGCAAAACTCAAGGAAGTTGTAGAGGATATTCACGGACGTGCGGGCGAGCTTGGCTTTGACGCGTTCACTTCCGGCGATATGGACGGCAGCTCCAACTGGAGATTTGTAGGTCACATGGCTAACCTCGAGTACTTCTACGAGCAGAAGGATAACCACTGGACCGAGTGCCCGGCTACCATTTCCGGTGCTTACATGGATAACTTCAAGAATCTGTACGATTTGTCCGCTGCTAACAGTGTAACTGACCGTAAGGAGTTTGCAAACGGTGGTCACGATGCTGTTCAGGAATTCAAGGATAAGAAGGCGGCATTCCTTGTTCAGGGTTCTTGGGAATATGCAGGTATCGAGGCAGCGGGTATCGACGCTCAGATGATTCCGTACTACTGCGGAGTTGAAGGCGAAGAGAAGGCAGGCTTGAACAGTGGTACAGAGAACTGCTGGGCTATCAATTCAAAGGCTTCCGCAGATGATCAGCAGGCTACTATGGACTTTATGGTATGGTGCGTAAACGACCCCGATGCTTCCAATAAGCTGGCGAACGAAGCAGGATTCGGTCTCCTTCCTTATAAGAGCGCAGCTGAATCCAGCAACGGCTTCCTTAAGCAGGCTGCACAGTACGATGCTGACGGTTGCTACCCCATGAACTGGGCTACCAACTTCCAGCCGAACGTTGATGAGTATCGTGCAGTTCTTACCGGTGCTCTGAACGCATACAACGCTGATCCTACCGACGCTAACTGGGCGGCAGTTAAGACCGCATTCGTTGACGGTTGGGCTACTCAGTATGCTGCTGTAAACGGCTAATAATCCCCTAAACTCATAGGCATATTACGGGGCGGGCATTTCGCTCGCCCCGTTTTGTACTATTAAAATTGTGGATAAACTGTGAAAAATAACCGAAAGGGAGATGAAATCTTGGATAACACGAGTACATTGGGCGCTCCGAGCGCTCCCAAAAAGCATAAGAGCAAAAACTCGCAGAAAACCGTGATGAGAAAGTGGTGTTGGCTGTTCCTCGGTCCGACGATTATCGCGTTTATTATCGGGTTTGTGTGGCCGTTCATCTGGGGTATTTATCTGTCGTTTTGTAATTTCCGCGTTGTTTCGCAGACGACTTTTGTCGGGTTTGAAAACTACACGAAGATCTTCAAAAACGCAGGTTTCTTGCATTCGTTCTGGTACACGGCATTGTTTGCTGTTGTGTCAATCGTTATCATCAACGTTCTGGCGTTTGCTGTGGCGTTGGCGCTTACACGCAAAATCAGGGGAAGCACTGTTTTCCGTACCGTGTTCTATATGCCGAACCTTATCGGCGGCATCGTCCTCGGTTACATCTGGTCGATGCTGTTCAACGGTTTGTTCAGCCTGTTTGATACGTCGATTTTGCTGGACAGCAAGCTCGGCTTCTGGGGGTTGATGGTCGTCGTTTGCTGGCAACAGATAGGTTATATGATGATCATCTACATTGCGGGTCTGCAGAATATCCCAGAGGATATGCTTGAGGCGGCACGAATTGACGGCGCAACTTCAAGCCAGATTTTGTTCAGGATTACCATTCCCAATGTTATGCCGTCTATCACGATTTGTATGTTCCTGTCGCTGACCAATGGATTCAAGCTGTTCGACCAGAACCTCGCTTTGACGGGCGGTCAGCCGATGTCGATGACTCCGAGCGGCACCGTTATCAAGGAGTCGGAAATGCTTGCATTAAACATTTTCAACACGTTCTACGGTTCTAACCTCGCTTCGCAGGGCGTTGCGCAGGCGAAGGCGGTTGTCTTCTTTATCCTCGTCGCGGGTCTGGGTATTGGTCAGCTTGCGATTACACGCAGGAAGGAGGTTCAGCAGTAATGGAAATAGTAAAAAAACGCAATGGCGAACAACGCGCGAATCTCGGGATTTCCATCGTATTGGGAATTATCAGCTTGGCTTGGGTGTTCCCCGTTATACTGGTTGTTATGAACTCCTTTAAGAAAAACACGTTCGTTAAGACCGAGACATTTGCTTTTCCGTCGGGCGAAATGTGGGCAGGGATTGACAACTTTAAGACAGGTATGACCTTCGGAGGTTATCCGTTTTGGAAGTCGGTGCTGTTCAGTGTGGTTATCACGATTTTGTCTGTTGCGCTGATTCTGATTTGCACTACTATGGCGGCGTGGTACATAGCGCGTGTGAACTCCGTTTTCTGCAAGGTCGTCTACTTCTTGTGCGTTTTCTCAATGGTAGTGCCCTTCCAGATGGTAATGTTTACGCTCTCGAAAACCGCGAATATGCTTAAACTCAACACTCCGTGGACGATTCCCGTGGTTTACCTCGGATTTGGAGCGGGTCTCGCGATATTTATGTTTGTCGGATTCGTTAAATCCATACCGTTGGAAATTGAGGAGGCAGCCTCAATAGATGGTTGCGGACCTGTTCGTACATTCTTTATGATAGTAATTCCGATGCTGAAACCAACAATGGTATCCGTTGGAATTCTGGAGATTATGTGGGTATGGAACGACTATCTGCTCCCGTATCTCGTACTCGACAGAAACCTTTACCGCACGATTCCGATTCACATTCAGTACCTGCAGGGAAGCTACGGTACGGTAGACCTCGGCGCAACTATGGCGTTGATTCTGCTGAGCATTATCCCGATCGTAATCTTCTACATGATCTTCCAAAAGCAGATTATCAAGGGTGTTGCGGCAGGTGCTGTCAAGGGATAATATTTCGCTTGACTTTTCAGTGCTTTGATGTTATAATGGAGGTAAGAGGTAAATCTTGCCTCCATTTTCTTATTTTAGAGGTTGATAAAATGACGATTAAAGATATAGCGCGACTGTCGGGGTACAGCATAGGCACGGTCTCACGCGCACTGAACAACCACCCCGATGTAAGCGATAAGGCGCGTCAGCGCATACTGCAAGTCGTTAAGGAGCAAGGTTTTCAGCCCAACAGCAACGCCAAGCACCTTAAACAGCAAAACGGCGCCGGAATCACCGTGATAGTAAAGGGCACAATGAATATGCTTTTTGCAGAGCTTGTTGAGAAAATGCAGATTTTACTGGACAACGCAAATTGGGATACTTCGGTTTATTACATCGAGGAGGATGAAAACGAGATTGTATACGCCGACAGGCTTTGTCATGAGCGTAAGCCTATGGGGATAATCTTTCTGGGCGGCGATGTGAATCTGTTCCGTGAGGGATTTTCGGCGATTTCCGTGCCCTGTGTACTATTGACAAACACCGCCAAGGACTTGAATTTCCACAATCTGTCGTCGTTTACAGCCGATGACATAAATGCCGCAGAGCAGGTAGTAGAGTTGTTGGTAAAAAAAGGTCATCGTAATATTGCTTTTCTTGGCGGAAATATAGACTGCTCGCAGATTACATATCGCCGTCTGATGGGCTGTAAGTCCGCATGCGAGGGTCTGGGCGTGCCGTTCGATATTGACAGACAGTGTGAGCCATGCCGCTATGACTTGAAAAGTGCGTATTCAGCCACATATAAATTGATTGAACACTTTCCGGAAGCCACAGTGATATTTGCCGTGTGCGATATAGTGGCGATGGGCGCGATCCGCGCACTGAGGGACATGGGTAAGCGCGTCCCAGAGGACATTTCCGTTGTGGGATTTGATGGAATCCCGCTTGTGGATTATTTTGTCCCGCGCCTTATGACTATTCGTCAGGACACCACCCGACTTGCTGAACGCGGAGTGGACACTCTTCTCCAAGGTATTATCCGAAACTCCCCGCCTGTTCATGAACTCGTCCCTTTCAAGCTGACCGAAGGAGAAAGCGTCGGGAATCTCTATGCGACTTCTGCCCTTTAAGAAACATGCTGTCCCTCCATTTTGGAGGGACTTGTTTATTATGCACAAAAAGATTTACTGAAGTTTGTATGATTTTTTCTAAAATTCGCTTGACAAATTAATAATATAGTGGTACAATTATTAACAAGGAGAACAAATTTGACGAGGGAGGGATAAAAATGGGTAAAAGTATTTACAGTCTTGTATTATTGGACGAGGTGGTAGACGCTGTGGATGAGCTTGCTCGAAGCGCGGGAATGTCACGTTCGGCTATGATAAACCGGATTCTTGCGGAAAAAGTCGCGTTTACGACTCCCGAAATGCGCTTGACTGATATACTTGAGAGTCTTGCCCGACAGCTTAATTCTGCGTTTCTTGTTTCGGAGCGACCCACGGGCGGAACGCTCTGCGCGCGCACGTCATTGAAGTACCCGTATAAGCCGACACTGAAATATTCGGTGGAGATATTCTCGCGGGACGGAATCCGCGGCGGAGAATTAAAAGTTATATCCCGAACTCAAAGCGAACGTCTGAACGCTGATTTGGAGCGGTTTTACAAGACTTGGACGAATCTGGAGCAGGAATACATCTCCGATAAAATCCACACGGACATAACTTACCGAATCAATGGTGGACAGTTTGCGCGCACGCTGAATTGCCCCGATGAGCGAATTTCCGATGAGGAACTGGGCGCGGTGGTTGCGGAGTATATGGAGATGTTCGACGGGGCGATGAAAGTATATTTCGCGGAGCTTCCCGATTTTGACTCCGCAATAATCGCCGCCGAGAAGCTCTATCGGCGCGGAATAGAAAAACAATCGGTTATAATATAGGAGGTACGGTATGTCACTGGAATACGGAATCGTAACGGAAAATGACGCGGAAAAGGAATTGGTAAAAGCAAATCGATAAGTGTATTGATGAATTCTTTGCCGCCAGACCGGGGTATGAACACTATAAAAGTCACCGCTTGAGAAAGAGCAAAAACGATGGCGGGGTATCCTAACAACGTGAGGTGCTTGATTGTGAGGAGAGCGATATTGATTTCAACACAACAGCGCGGCTGCGAGTGGCTGTTCAGTCGGCGGAGAGTGACAGAAAGCTCCGCGAAAGGCTTTCAGAGCGCGCGTATGCGATGCTTACGGAGTATGAGCGAGCCGACAAAATAATTGATGCGGACATTCTTGAGAATCAATATCTCGCGCCCAACGGTCTGAAAATGACAGACAAGCTTCGGGAGTTTATCGAGCTGTATGACGGACGGGTCTACGCGTGGCGGCATACAACATTTCTGAATATGGACAGACCGTTTTCGTCTAATACCTTTGAGGGATTTTCAATATTTTTGGAAATTGACGCGCCGATTTTTGTATCGGGCGACAAGTATTACATTAACACAATGGATTATCACGTTGCCGGGGACTGGGGTCCGTATATCGGCAGTGACGGGAAAATCTACAATTATTACTGCGGCAAGTTGGAGATTCCCGCAAAAACCCCGGAGGAGTTTTTTGAGGAGGAAGCGAAACTATATTATAAGGATTCGCTTTTAATAGAGCGCCGCCGCGAGTTGGAAAACAAGTATCTCATTCCCGAGATACGCACGGCGAGCATGTAACAGGAGGTAATGTTATGAACGCAAACAAATTCACTCAAAAGAGCTTAGAAGCCATACAGTCCGCTCAGGACGTATCGGTTTCGTATCAGAACAACCAAGTGGAGCAAATGCACTTGCTGTACGCTCTGCTGAACGATGAGGGCGGATTGATTCCGCAGATATTCACAAAGATGGGAATAGACGCGAACGGAATGAAATCCGCCGCGCTGAAGTTCATCGAGGGAATGCCGCGTGTTTCGGGCAGCGGTCGGGGCGATGTTTATGCCTCGCGCGAGTTGGGCGAAGCGCTCACCGAAGCGGAAAAAATCGCCGAGCGTATGAAGGACGATTATGTTTCCGTTGAACATTTGCTGCTTGCACTTGTCGAAAATCCCGACAGTGACGTTAAAGGAATTCTAAAGTCGTTCAATGTGGATAAGAACAAACTGCTGCAGGCTTTACAGGAGATTCGCGGAAATCAGCGCGTTACCTCACAGAATCCCGAGGAAACATACGATGTCCTGAAAAAGTACGGTCAGGATTTGGTGGAGCTTGCGCGTCAAAATAAGCTTGACCCGGTAATCGGGCGCGATTCCGAGATCCGTAATGTAATCCGTATTCTGTCGCGCAAGACCAAAAACAATCCGTGCCTTATCGGAGAACCCGGCGTCGGAAAAACTGCGATTGCCGAGGGATTGGCACTGCGAATCGTTCGCGGAGATGTCCCCGCGAACCTGAAAGACCGCAAGCTGTTCTCACTGGATATGGGCGCGCTGATTGCGGGCGCGAAATATCAGGGCGAATTTGAGGAGCGTCTGAAAGCCGTGCTGAATGAGGTGAAAAAGTCCGATGGCAGAATTATCCTGTTCATTGACGAGCTGCACCTCATTGTTGGTGCGGGCAAGACCTCGGGCGCGATGGACGCGGGCAATCTGCTTAAACCTATGCTTGCGCGCGGCGAGTTGCATTGCATAGGCGCGACGACCTTGGACGAATACTCGAAGTATATCGAGAAAGACCCCGCTCTGGAGCGCCGTTTCCAGACCGTTCTTGTTGATGAACCCACCGTTGAAGACACAATTTCCATCTTGCGCGGACTTAAGGAGCGTTATGAGGTGTTCCACGGCGTGAAGATTCACGACAACGCGATAATCGCCGCCGCGACGCTTTCCAATCGTTATATCACCGACCGTTTTCTGCCCGATAAGGCAATAGATTTGGTGGACGAAGCGTGCGCGATGATTCGCACCGAAATGGACAGTATGCCCTCGGAACTGGACGAAATTTCCCGTTCAATAATGCAGCTTGAAATCGAGGAAACCGCACTGAAAAAGGAAACCGACAAGCTTTCTCAGGAACATCTTGCGGATATACAAAAGGAGCTTGCCGAAAAGCGCGACAAGTTCAATGCAATGAAAGCAAAGTGGGAGAATGAGAAAAATGCAATTACCAAGGTTCAGGATTTGCGTAAGGAAATCGAGCAGACCAACTCCGACATTGAGAAAGCAAAGCTTGAATACAATATGAATAAGGCGGCTGAGCTGATGTACGGAAAACTCCCGAAGCTGAAAGAAGAGCTGGAGCGCGAAGAACAGCTCGCCGAGGAAGCGAAAGCAAGCTCGCTGCTGAGAGATAAAGTAACAGATGAGGAGATAGCGCGTATTGTGGCGCGTTGGACGGGAATCCCCGTGGATAAGCTGGTTGAGGGTGAGCGCGAGAAGATTCTCCACCTTGCCGATACGCTCCATAAGCGCGTAATGGGGCAGGACGAAGCGGTAAGTCGCGTTACCGAGTCGATTATGCGCTCTCGTGCGGGAATCAACGACCCCCGAAAACCGTTGGGTTCGTTCCTGTTCCTTGGACCGACGGGTGTTGGTAAAACAGAACTCGCAAAGGCCCTCGCCGAGTCATTGTTCGATGACGAGCACAATATAATCCGCCTTGATATGAGCGAATATATGGAGAAGCATACCGTCAGCCGCTTGATTGGCGCGCCTCCCGGATATGTCGGCTATGAGGAGGGCGGACAGCTTACCGATGCGGTTCGCCGCAAGCCATACTCAGTGGTATTGTTCGATGAGGTGGAAAAGGCGCATCCCGATGTATTCAACGTGCTTCTGCAAATCCTTGATGATGGGCGCGTAACCGATTCGCAAGGACGCACGATAGATTTCAAGAACACCATAATTATCCTCACAAGCAATCTTGGCTCGCAGTATATCCTTGACGGAATTGACGAAAACGGGCAGATTACCGAACAGGCACGCTCGAATGTCGATAAGCTGTTGAAGCAGTCGTTCCGCCCGGAGTTCCTGAATCGTCTTGACGAGATTGTGTTCTACAAGCCGCTCACCAAAACGGAGATTTTTGGAATCATCAACCTGCAAGCCGCGGATTTGGCAAAGCGGCTTAAGGATAAACAGCTTTCTCTGGAGATTTCCGAGGACGCAAAACAGCTTATTCTTGACGAGAGCTATGACCCGAGTTTCGGTGCGCGTCCGCTGAAGCGCTATATGCAGAGGAATCTGGAAACGCTGATAGCGCGTGAGATCCTCGCGGATAAATTGCGTCAGGGCGATACAATACACGTTGTGGTAAAAGACGGAGCATTGGCAGTCGAATAAAAATTTCCCCCGAAGAATAAATCTTCGGGGGATTTTTCGTCATTCCACCGCGTACCCTTTCTCACGCACGACCTTTTCAATATCCTCGATATGTTGGCGGCAAATATCCTTGGTTTTCGCCTCCGCCATGATACGCAGGAGCGGTTCTGTTCCCGACGGACGCACAAGCACTCGTCCGTCCGCGCCGAGAGCGTCCTCGGCGGACTTGACAGCCGCCTGTATATTGGGGTCGTTAAGCACAACACTCTTGTCGGTAACGCGCACATTCTTCAAAATCTGCGGATACACCGTCATTCCTTTTGTAAGCTCCGAGAGAGAACACTTTTTCGCGCACATCACCTGCATAATCTTCAGCGCGGTAATGATTCCGTCGCCGGTGTTCGCGTACTTGCTGAATATTATGTGACCACTGTTCTCGCCGCCAAGGATAAAACCCTTTTCGTTCATACATTCATATACATATTTATCGCCGACAGCGGTTTTCTCATAGCTGATTCCCAAATCGTCAAAAGCCTTGTACAGTCCGAGATTGGACATCACGGTGGTAACTACGGTGTTGCCCTCCAACTCGCCCAATTCTTTGAGGTAACTGCCATAGATATACAGAATCTTGTCCCCGTCCACGACTTGCGCTTTATCGTCCACAGCGATACAACGGTCGGCATCGCCGTCAAACGCGAACCCGCAGTCCAACTGCTCCTCCTCAACGAGCTTCACAAGACTTTCGATATGAGTAGAGCCGCAATTGGTATTTATATTAAATCCATCGGGTTTGTTGTTGATTACATAGGTCTTTGCGCCGAGAGCGTCAAACACGCTCTTTGCTATCGTAAACGCTGAACCGTTCGAGCAGTCCAGACCGATACGTTTGCCCTTGAACGAGTACAACGCCAGTGTGATCAAATATCCGATATAGCGATTCCGTCCCGCAGAGTAATCCGAAGCTCTGCCGATTTCCTCGCCAAGAGCCAGCGGAAGTTCGGGAATTTCACCGTCTATGTATCGTTCAATCTCGGTGATTACCTCATCGTCCATCTTCTCGCCTTTGGAATTGAACAGCTTGATTCCGTTGTCGGAGAACGGATTATGGCTTGCGGAAATCATAATTCCACAGTCGAAATCGTCCGTCCTCACGACATAAGAAACGCTCGGCGTGGTGGTTACATGAAGCAGAAACGCGTCCGCGCCCGACGCGGTAAGTCCCGCGGTCAGCGCGTACTCAAACATATATGAACTGCGCCGCGTATCCTTTCCGATAACCACTTGACAGCGATGTTCCCTGCCGTAATAGTACCCGATAAATCGTCCGATTTTGTAGGCGTGTTCCACGGTAAGTGTCTTGTTTGCCTCGCCGCGAAAGCCGTCAGTTCCGAAATACTTGTGCATTGGTAAAATCCCCCAATCCAATAGTTGACAATTGATAATGTACAGTTGACAGTTAATGTGCGCGGCTTATGCCGCGTATTTCAAAATTCTCCATTCTCAATTCTACATTATCAATTATATTATAGCTTATGTGGGTACGGTTTGTCAATATGCAATTAACGTTTTTTGAGAAACAGCATAAAATATACAGAGCAAAAAGGGAACGGAGGAAACGATATGAATATATTGACAATCGGCGGGGACAGACGAATGAAATTTGCGGCGGAGGAGTTAGGTGCTGAGGAGTATGGCGCGTGTACGGTCGGAACATTCGATATAATAGTGCTTCCGATGCCATTGACGCGCGACGGGGAAACGATATACGCCCCCGAATCCTTGATCCCGATTCCGTTTGATACTATACGTCGATTCGCCGAATGTGGAACGTTAATTTTCGCGGGTGGCGAGTGCGCAAGGCTGTCGGAGCTTTGCGCAAACTGTGGATTTGTGCCGATAAACTTCGCGAAATATGAACCGTTGACCCTGAAAAATGCCGCTCTGACCGCCGAAGCTGCGGTATGCCTGCTGTCGAACAGCTCCGAACGCGCACTGCTCGATTCACGAGTTCTCATCACGGGTTATGGGCGAATCGCGTCTATGCTTGCCGAACGGCTGAGAGCATTCGGAGCAAAGGCAACAATCGCGGCGCGCCGCACTGAACAGCGAATCCAAGCTTCTTTGGACGGATTCAAGTCGGTTGAAATAGAAAAAATTCCTGAAATAATTTCCAATTTTGAATATATTGTAAATACAGTTCCCACCGAGATTTTTGGAGATTCGCTTGCAGACGTGCATGGAGTGTTTCTGGAGCTTGCGACACTTCCGAACAATCCGCCGAAAAACGCGAATATCAAGTATATCCACGGTGGCGGACTGCCGGGTAAGCATTATCCCGAAACAGCGGGAAAATATATCGCTCAGACAGTAAAAGAAATCTATCGCGCGAAAAGCGCGCCCAATAAAGATTGAAAGGAAAACAGAGATATGAGCGATATAGACAGACTTGTCAAGCTGAAAGTAGGCTGGGCTTTCTGCGGATCGTTCTGTACGTTCGCGAAAGCGTTTGAGGAGGTTGAGGAGCTTGCGGCTCTGGGGTGTGAGATAACGCCGATAATGTCGCAGACGGCATACTCGACGGACACGCGGTTTGGTACGGCGCAGCAGAATGCGGCGCGGCTATTCGAGATTACGGGCAAGACCGTTCTGCACGAAATCGCTACCACCGAACCCGTGGGACCTAAAAAGATGTTTGATGTTCTTGTGGTTGCCCCTTGCACCGGGAATACCCTCGCAAAGCTCGCCGTGGGGATTATTGATACACCCGTCACAATGGCGGTCAAGAGCCACCTGCGCAATCAACGCCCGGTGATTATTGCGGTATCGACGAATGACGCGCTGTCAGGCTCGGCTAAGAACATAGGCATGCTGAGGAACTACAAAAATTTCTACTTTGTTCCTATGGCGCAGGACGACTGCATAATCAAACCGTTTTCAATGGTTGCGGATTTCAAGAAAATCCCGCAGACGATACTCGAGGCACTGGATGGCAGACAGATACAGCCCGTTTACTCTCAGAAGTAACAAAGCCCCGCGCTCCAAATGGAGTGCGGGGTTGATTGTTGGTAAAAAATGTGATTTATTGTGAAATATGCACAAAAAACAATCAACAATGTTTATATGTTTAAGAGAATTTATGCATATTGGGTTAAATTGATATTGACATTCATAATCGGATATGTTATAATCGAAATAGGGATACAAGCGGTTTGTATCTTCATTAATTGAAGGGAGATGTGTATTATGAAAGCACAAAACAATATAAAGAAAATAATTGCGGCGTTGCTTTCAACAGCGATAATTTTGACCGCAAGCAACATAAGCGGCGTACCGTTTGGATTGAACGCCATTGCCGAACCGGCAGGCGACAGCGAAATAATTGAAGGCGGCAAGAACGATGGTTATCATTGGAAATATTATAATGCCGATACAAAAACGTTGGAAGACAGCGAAACAACATGGAGATATGACCCTAACACCAAAACACTCACAATTGGCGGCACGGGAAAAATGCCGGATTGGAACGGTACAGAACCCGTAAAAGATAATCCTCAACATTGGCAGAATAGACCATGGAATGCCTTTACTTCAGAAATAGAGCATGTTGTCATTGAAAATGGCGTGACAAGCATAGGACAATATGCCTTTACTCATCTTAATTACAATATTGACAATGGCGTTGATGTGGATATCTCCGAAAGTGTTAAATCTATAGAATTTGGCGCATTTTATGAAAGTTATGGACTTAAAAAAATAGTAATTCCGGATACGGTTGAAAAAATACAAAATGAAGTGTTTCGGTTATGTACAAATTTGAAATCTGCAAAGTTGCCGACACAGTTATCAGGAAGAAATCTAGGAGCATCAGTTTTCCTAAATTGCAAATCTCTGGAAAGTATAGAAATCCCCGAAACCTTGGAAAGAATACAAAATAACACATTTAAGGGTTGTACCAGTCTTATAGAAGTAACAATCCCTTTCAAAATAAATCTTTTGGGAGATAATGCGTTTAATGGTTGTACTAGCTTGAATACAGTGACATTTAATGGCACGGATATAATCCCCGCATTAGGGAATAATGTTTTTGAGAACTGCCCGTGTGTTGCTGATGGAGCGAGAGGACTTATAATTGAGTCCTGCGCTGTTTTGGACAAATATACAGTGCATAACGGTTGGAATGGGGAAACCAATTATAAAGATCACATTGACAAAACGCACGATTTAACCTACACCGCCGAGGGCACTGTAATCACAGAGAAATGTCACGCAGAGGGCTGCAATCACACCGCCACCGCAACGCTTTCCATACCCGATAATAAAACTGAGTTTTTCTATGACGACGGAAATGAAATCAAGCCGGTCATCAATACATACAGCGATAACTGGTATGGAACCGACGAAAAAAAGCCCGCCGACACAGAAATCCAATACGCGAATAACACCAAAGTCGGCACAGCCGAAGCAACGCTTACCATTACAAATGACGATTGCACACCCGCAACCGCGAAGATTGGATTTGAAATTGTTTCCGCCTTAACCCCCGCTATTACCGCCAACGGTTATGACGGCGTATATGACGGTAACTCTCACAGCATTACCGTGAACGTGAGCGGTGTTGAGGATTCTCAAATCGAATCCATAAAATACGGCACGACCGAGGGAACATACGATTTAACGGATAATCCCGCCTATACGGACGCGGGCGAATATACGGTTTATTACCAAATAACATTAACCGACGGCTCAGTAAAAACGGGAAGTGAAACAGTTAAAATCACTCCCAAGCCGATTACCGATAGCACTGTTACGATAGAAGTTACCGCTCCCGCAAATCCGTGCGATGATCCTATTGTGACGGTTAAGGACGGCGACAAAACATTGACCGAAAACGCGGACTATACCGTTACCACCACCGAAACTACGGATACAAACACCGGAAAGACCACGATTACTGTTAATGTTACGGGAAAAGGCAATTACAAAGACACCGTAACCAAATCCGTGGAAATAGATTCGGGCAACAACCCCGGTAGTGGCGACAATCCTGGTAGCGGTGGAGATAGCAACCCCGGCGGCAACACTCCCAGTAGCGGTGACAATCCCGGCGGAAACACCTCCGGCGATAACCCTGGTAGTGACGACAACTCCGGCGGAAACACCTCCGGCGATAACCCT
>CAYZQU010000011.1:0-3499 GCA_964480645.1 uncultured Ruminococcus sp.
GGCGGCGTATCATGAGTGGAATTACGCGGTGATTGACGGGCGCGTAATCTGGATCGATTCGGGCTGGAACTCCTACAATTACTTCCGCTCAAGCGGTGAATATGATTATGGCGGAATTGGCTACAAGTATTTCGATATAGGCATTGAAGCGTTTTCGCAGAACCATCTGTGCGACAGCGCGGAATACCGTGATTTTTACGGGCTTCTTGAATGAAATTTAAGGAGTTGTTACTTATAAATAAAAAGCGTTTATTTTGTTTTTTTACGACAATTTGTGCAGTGGTAAGTCTTGTTGGTTGTTATGACGGTGGTGAATTCACAGGCGCGTCACCGGCTGTCGTTCCATCAAGTACAGAATCCGGCACGGAATCGAACGTACGGTCAAGCATTCAATCAAGCTTGGAAAATGTTTCCACATCTGCGGAGAGCAGTTCCGATTCTACCGTATCATCTGATGTTTCACAAGTTACCGAGCTGATTGAGGAGCCTAATGTTTTACATCTTATACGCGACCCGCAAAACGAGGTGAATATCCACTTGGACGGCGATAAAATCACGATTTTCGGTAAGGATACCGATATCAAAATAGAATGGATTTTGCTCGGCGATGACGGCGGCGCGCCGCAAAAGACTTCGGACGAGTTTACAATCACGCTGAGTGCTCCCGAGAGCGGGACTTCCGAGCTGAAATTTTACACGAAGAGCGATATTTACGATTATTCGTACCCTCTGAAATTCGGCTCGGGGAAGGTAGAGATTGACGCTCCCGAGGGAACGGTTGAGCGGAATCTCGCGGTTACGGAAAATCCGCACGTTACGGCGGCATGGCGTTATATAACCGTTGACGGCGGCGATGTAAACGTAATACTCACGAAAATCCGCAAATTGTCAGACGAGATATGTGAGGGATTGGATTCCGATTATGATAAACTTCGCGCCATTTCACGCTGGGTTGCGGACAACCTTTACTTTGACTTCCCTGCGAGAAATGCGGGGATTCCGTCCGGATGCCTGACACTTGAGTATATGCTAGACAAGCGTGCGAGCGTTTGTGTGGGTTATGCGAATATGACCTCGGCACTCGCGCAGGCGCAGAAAATCAAGTGCTACAATGTTAAGAGCCGCTCGGCTCAAGGGGCAGCAGCCGTGTCGATATATCACGAGTTCAACTTCGCTGTGATTGATGGACGTGTGGTTTGGCTCGATCCCGGATGGGATTCCCATAATTTTCTTCACTCAGGCAGTAAATATGAACACGGTGAAAGTGGCATCAAGTACTTCGACATTGGCATAGAGGCTCTCTCGTCGAACCACATTTGCGTCAGCGCGGAATACCGTGATTTTTATGGGCTTTTGGAGGGATAAACGTGATTATTGCCGATTTACATACTCATTCGTCGTTTTCCACAGACAGCGATGAGCCGTTGTTTGAAATGGCAAAATCAGCCATCGGAAAAGGCTTAAAGATTCTATGCTTGACAGAACACATGGATTTCGATTATCCGACTGAGGGAGAGTTTCAGCTTGATGTCAGGTCGTACCGAGAGGAACTTCTTCGCGCACGGGGGGAGCTTTCGGACAAGTTGGAACTGTTGTTCGGTGTGGAATTGGGGCTTCTGCCGTATATGACCGATACTCTGCGGAATTTTGCACAAAGCGCGGATTTTGACTTCATAATTGGTTCAGTACACCAGATAGACAGAATGGATCCGTATTATCCCGAATACTTTGAAAAGTATGGCGGAAAAAACGGAATTCTGCGTTTTTTCGAGAATATGCTGGAAAGTATTAAGAATTTCGACAATTACGATGTTCTTGGGCATATAGATTATATCGTGCGCTATTTGCCCGAGAAAAGCTACAATCCGCTTGATTTTCGCGAGGTCCTCGATGAAATACTCAAAACCGTAATTTCAGGTGGTAAGGGCATTGAAATAAACACCAAAGGCTTGGATTCCCTCGGGTATGTTCACCCAAATATCACGGTGCTGAAGCAATTCAAGGAGCTTGGCGGCGAGATTGTCACCATAGGCTCGGATGCTCACGACAGAACGCGCGTTGCCGCAAACTTCGATAAGGCAGAACAGGCACTGAAATCTGCGGGGTATGAGAGATACGCGGTTTTTCGTAATCGTAAACCCGAATTTGTAAATTTATAGAATTTTCATAGGACTTTTTGTGCAAAATACCCAAAAATGCGGATATGCTATTGCAAAAATTAATAGAATATGTTAAAATATAAATATGGAGATGGAATACTCCAATTTACAAAACGGAAGGAATGATTTTATGAAGGTTACCATTACCGCCAAGAAGCTGAACATTTCGCAGTCGTTTAACGAGTATGCGGAAAAGAAGCTGAACGCAAAATTGGACAGATTTTTCCCGGAGGAGGCAGAGGCGAAAATAACCCTGGCAGAACGCCGCGATATGATTATCCTTGAGCTTACCGTAAAATATAACGGCATTATGTACCGTCCCGCGCAGCCCTCCAAGGATAAAAACGACGCTCTGGACGTTACCGTGGACAGAATCATTCGTCAGATTCGCAAGCAGAAGACCAAGGTTGAAAAGAGCCTGCGCGCGAACGCGTTTGAGGGGCTTACCGCCGAGCCTGAGGAGTCGGATTATGAGGTCATCCGCTACAAGAAATTCCAGATGCGCCCCATGTCGGTGGACGAGGCAATTCTGCAAATGAACCTTCTGGACCATACGTTCTTTATGTTCAAGAACGCCGAGACAGGCACTGTGAACGTTGTGTACAAGCGCGATGAGGGCAATTACGCGGTACTTGTTCCCGAAAATTGATGAATAAAGCAGAATCCCCCGTTCCGAGGAGCGGGGGAAAATTGTATAGCAAATGCCAAATTTATTTTGACATTCGCTATAATTGTTGGGGGAAATATGGGAAATTCGGAAAAGAATGCTCTCGGGCGTGTGTTGCTGATACTTAAGGCAGTATATGGAAACGATGAAATCGAAAATCTCGTGCCGCTGTTGGATAATCTTTCCGCGACGCTTTCGCATATTAACGACCCCAAACAGCCTATCGCGAAAACACTTCCGAAATTAAAGCGCGAAATCAAATCTGCGGATAAGGTGTTCTATCGGCTCGTGGAGCGTTATTTCGCGAAAATATATCCCGTTTTGGATTACGATTTCGATAATGCTGTAAAGCACATTCCCGGAATAATCCACGGGAATGACAAAATTTGTGAGAAAATTATCCGCGGCGAGGTTGACAAGGCGAAATCTATGAAAAGCGCGATGAAAAGCTATCCGGGATTTCTGTTCGGGGAATTTGACGCGCTGACCGATTCACAGTTTTACGACCTTGTGTTCGGCTACTACCCGAAAATTTACGAGCGCGAGGAATTTATGGACGAGGCACGTTATTTATTCCAATAAAATAGCGGCGTGCGCTCCGATACCGTTTCCGCCCAGTCCCAAGCCCTCCTCGGTGGTCGCCTTGACGGATATCCGCCCGATATCGCACCCG
>CAYZQU010000011.1:3509-13215 GCA_964480645.1 uncultured Ruminococcus sp.
ATCGCGAGATTCTCTCGCATTTGTTTAATGTAAGGTGCGAGTTTAGGCTTTTCGGCAATTATTATGATGTCCAGATTTCCGAGGGAAAAGCCGCTTTCCCGCATTTTACCGATAACAATATCCAAAAGCTTCATACTGTCCGCGTCTTTGTATTGCGGGTCTTTATCCGGAAACATACCGCCAATGTCACCCAAAGCCAGCGCGCCGAGAATCGCGTCCATAAGCGCGTGAACCGCCACGTCCGCGTCGGAGTGTCCGAGCAGTCCGCGTTCGTATGGAATCTCCGCGCCGCATAAAATCAGCCGCCGCCCCTCAACAAGTCGATGAACGTCATATCCTATACCGATTCTCATATTATCTTCACCGTGTGGCGGTTATCATAGATGGCTTGCGCGGCAATAAGGTCATCGGGGCGTGTGATTTTCAGGTTAGTGTTTTGTACCTCGGTAATTTTTACATATTCTCCCGCAAGCTCCAGAATACTGCTGTCGTCTGTAATTTGTTCAGCTTGCATTCCAATCTTTTCCAGACACGAGAGATACAGCTTTTTTTGGAACACCTGCGGTGTCTGCGCGTAATAGAGTTTCTCACGCGGAATGGTGGATTCCACAAATCCGTTGGACGCAACGATTTTTACCGTGTCTGTCGCAGGTGTGGCGGCAATAGCGGCGTTGTATTTCTCCGCGTCCGCGAAGACGCGCTCTATGTCTTCTTTTTCAATCAACGGTCTTGCGCCGTCGTGAATAGCTATGTAGTCCGCCTTGGGTGAAACCGCCTCCAGGGCGTTTTTTACGGACTTGAATCGCGTATCACCGCCCGCGATGATTGCTGTGAGCTTCGAGATTCCGAAGTTCATCGCAAATTTTTCATAGCGCGGCTTTTCGTCCTCAGGCGCGACAATGATAATCTCGCCCACCTTATCCAGCTTATTGAACTTCAGTGCGCTCATTATAAATACGGGCGTATCGGCGATTTTTTCAAGCTGTTTGTTTACGCCGCCCATTCGCGAGGAATTGCCCGCCGCGACTATTATTACAGATATCATAATATACCCCTATCTTGATTTGAAATTCCAAAACCGTCGGCATTACCTTTGGCAATATTGATTTTAATTTGCAAATCACGAATCGCGCCAAAGATCTGATGCGCGGTTTAGCTAGCCACACCGTAAAAGCTCCGCTTCGCTACGCTTTTACGGCGGCTTTCGCGATTTGCGCGTTGATTTTGATTCTTCGTTATTATTTGAAATTTCCGTGGAATTTGAAATAGTTCAGCTCGTCCTCGAAATTCCGCAGCAGCTTTCGGATTACGGGCTGATTGAGATTCCCCGTGAATTCTATGTAGAACATATAATCCTCGGGAAATTGTTGCTTGATATGTGTCGGGAGCGGTTTTGACTGGATTTTCGTCATTGACAATCCGTTTACCGCGAATTTTGTCAGAAGTCGGTATAACGCGCCCGAGATGTTCGGAATTGACAGCGAAACCGCCACGGTATCCGCGCCGTCGTAGATCTCGGGCGATTTGGCGATACAAATAAATCGTGTGCGGTTGTCGGGATCTGTGGCAATCCGAGGACGGATTATGGAAAGTCCGTGCATTTTCGCGCACTCCGCCGAGCAAATACAGCCCATTTCGGCGCTGGGGTTCTCGGAGACCATTTTCGCCGCCGCCGCGTTATTATGATAGGGAATTATCGTAATTCCGGGACGTGATTGGATATATTCCTCGCATTGCCGAATCGCCTGCTCGTGACCGAGAAGGATCTTCACGTCATCTTCACGGACTCCTTTACGCGCCGCCAGAACGTGCGCGCACTCCACCGAGGTAGTGCGGCAGATATAAACATTATGCCGCTCAAGAAGCTCCATATTTACGGTAACTTCTCCGGCGGTGCTGTTCTCCACGGGGATTATTCCGTAGTCGACGTCGCCGTTCTCCACAGCCTCAAATACCTCGTGGAACGCCGCGTAATAGCTGATACTTCCGCTTTGGAACAACTGCTTGGCGGCGGTGTGACCGTACGCTCCCTCGATTCCTTGAACAGCCACCGACGGACGCGGTTTGGCTTCCGTTATGTATGGAATCTCAATATCCGGTGTTATGGCGTTAATCTGTGAAACCTTGGATATATCCATAATGTTCATAAACAGGAACGCCGCGCTTTTCCTCAGTTCTTTGGGAGAGCTTTGCTTGACATTATCAATGATGAATTTTTCACGGTCGCTCTGAAATACAACCATATTGTTCGCCGCCTTGTATTTGGCGACTTCGGTGGATAGGTTCATCCGCTCGATAAACAAATCGAGAATTTTATCGTCGATTTCATCTATTTTTACGCGTATTTCGCTTAAATCCATCTGTTATTCCTCCGTTGACGATATGTCCGGTTCGCTTGTCGGCTCGGATTCCGAGAAATTCTCCGCAATGTAGACGGTAATCGTTTCTCCGTTTTCAACATCTACCAAATCGCCGACCTCCTTGCTGCAGCGTGTGATTCTGCCGTTGGGAACGTCATTGGTTTTCTCGGATTGAATATCATACTTGATGTTCAGCTTGGTGAGCTGTTCCACATATTGATCTTCGCTCTGACCCTTGAAATCGGGGAGCGGGATTATGCTGCGTCCCTTGCTTACCTTAACTTTAATCTGCGTTCCGAACGGAACAACCTCTCCCGGCTCGATGGACTGGTCATACATCAATCCTGCGGCAACTGTGTCGGAATAGACATAGGTAGGAACGAACGTAAATATTGTCGTATATGTTGTGACGGTGGATTCGTAACGGTAGTTGGTGAAATCGGGAACTTCCATTGTCGAAACGTTGGAAATCGGATCGGAGCTTTCTGTTCCGGGTTCTGAGGATGTGTCCGAAGAAATGGAACTTTCGCTTGATGATGTGGAGGTGTTGTTTGAGGAGTTTGTTGCGCTTGAAATATTCGAGGAGGACGTTTCCTCCGGGGTACACGCTCCCGAAAATGACAACGCGAAAGCAATTGCGAACGTAATCAGCAGTGCGCCGATTCCACACAGAATAATGAAGAATTTACGTTCTTCCTTTTTCTGCTTGCGGTAGCGTCTTTCCTCACGCGGAGCGGGCGGATAAGTGCGGACATTCTCCGAGCGCGCGGAATTCTCTCCGGGAACGTATCTTGGCGGCGCAAACAGCAAATCAACAAACTCGCGGATTGACTGGATTCGGTTTTCGGGAGACAGCCGCATTCCCTGCATAATTACCTTGGAAACATTTGGCGGAACATTGCGGTTGATCATCATCGGCTCGAGCATACTGCCCTTGGTGCGGGCAATAGCTTCGGTGGGCGCGGCGCCCGTCAGAACACGGTATAAAACAGCCGAAATACCGTAAACGTCCGTCCATGTGCCGTTGACATCGTTAGTGTACTGTTCCGGGGAGGCGTATCCGCTGAAGATTTCGCATGCAATTTCGGTGTTGGTGGTGCGCGCCGCCGTTATGCAGAATCCCGCGAGAAGGAGTTCCATTTTATCGGTGATGAAGATGGTTTGCGGCGAAATTCCGCGATGGATAATTCCCGACTCGTGGAAAATGGAAATTGTTGTAAGAATCGGCGGGAATAACTCCTTTACCTGTTCCCACATCAGCCCTCCGGATGAGTTGGCAAGATAGGTTTTCAGCGAGATTCCGCTGATAAACTCAAACACCGCATAACAGGTGTTATTCTCAAAAAACACGTCCAGAACCGTCTGGATATGCGCCATTCCGCGCAGCTTCATCAGCGTGCGGTTAAGGTCGGCAAATTCAGACAGATAGGTCTTATACAATGCGCTGTTGTTGGGATTGACAACAATCTCGGTTTCGCCCTTTTTGCGTGTACACAGCGTATCCGGCATAAATTCCTTGATTGTTACCTTCGCGCCCGCAGCGGTATCATAGCCGATATAGGTCGCGCCCTCGCCGTTGTACGACAAAAGCCGCCCCACGATGTAGCGGTCGTTAAGGTAAGTTTTCGGGGCAAGATACGGTGGAATGAACGGGTCTAGGTCGCTGTAACCGCAGAGCTTGCATGGACCTTCGTATGTCTTGTCGTTCATACACCCCATACAAAGTGATGTTTCTTTAAGCATCGGGATTAATTCACCATCCTAAAAATGTTACATTTTCCGTTACGGATATTAAATACAATACTTATACTATACACCAAAATTTCCGAAATGTCAACAATTATGACAGGATTGTAATAATTTTATAGTCAAGTACACAAGGATTTTCTCAAATTTTCACTAAAATTACTTGTAAATCACTTGCTTTTTTGGTGAAAGTGTGATATAATACCAATAAAGGGAATTCTTCACAGAAAGAGTTTTCGCGATTTGGTGCTTTGAAAGGAGTATTTGACCATGAGTTTTATTGACGATGTTATTTCTACCGGCAAGAGCGCGGTTTCCGCCGCGGGTAAAAAGACGGATGAGGTTGTTCGTTTTTCCAAGCTGAAGATGAAGGAAAGCTCGCTGAACAGCGACATCAAAAACAAATATGAGAAACTGGGCGAACTGATTTATCAGATGGCAAAATCCGGGGATAAGGATAACGCCGAGTTTGACAAGTACATTGCCGAGTTGGATGAGTGCTACGCGGGACTGGCGGAAATTGCCGCACAGCTTGATGAACTGCGCAATGAGGTAACATGCCCGAAGTGCGGCGCGAAGACCAAGAATGACAATGCATATTGCCCCAAGTGCGGCGCAAAGCTTCCCGAAAAACCTACTGAGTCGGAAACCATCTCCGAGGATAAAGGCGAATAAAATCCAAGCTCCCCGTTTTGGGGAGCTTTCAGACTGGCGATAAACCCTCATCTACGTCGTCAGCGGCTCACTGGCAGCCACAAAGGCTAGCCGGTAAGCCGCTTCCTAGTATCTGAGGGCTTCTCGTCAGTCTGAATGTGGACTTTTTATACAAGCTGCAAGCTCCCCGTTTGGGGAGTTTTTTGTGCAAAATCAGCAAATTTCAACGACAAATTTTGCGAATTTACTGCGTATTGCACAAAATTTTACGGAAAATCCGATTTTCCACAAAAATAAAGTTGTCTTTTTTCAAGCAATGTGGTATAATAAAACGTGTATTTGATATATGCGATACGCTTTATTGCGTTAAATTCGAAAAGACGATTAAAGGAGAACAACTATGAAATTCAAGAAAATTCTGACTGCGGTTTTAGCCGCAGCGATGACCTGTTCGCTTGCGGCGTGCGGCAACAATGGAACGAGTAACAACTCCGGTGCGGCGGATTCCGATACTAAAAGCAGCACTACTCTTGCAAGCACGGATAAGGTTCTGAATATCGGTATTTCCAAGATGATGGATCACACCGCTATGAATAAGTCCGAAAAGGGATTTGTGGACGCGCTGGAATCTAAAGGCTATGTTGACGGTCAAAATATCAAGATCGATTATCAGAACGGTCAGGGCGAAAATTCCAACCTTAACACTATCGCGACTCAGTTCGTCGGAAATAAGGTGGACTTGATTTTCGCGATTGCGACCCCCGCCGCGCAGGCTTGCTTCGGTCAGACGACCGAGATTCCGATTATCGGCACGGCTATCACCGATTTTGCGGACGCGGGACTGGTGAATGATAACAATAACCCCGGCACGAATGTTTCGGGAACTACCGATATGAATCCGATTGAGGATCAGATTGACTTGCTTCTGGAGCTGTTCCCCAATACCAAAACAATCGGCTTCGTTTATACCGCTTCTGAAGCGAATTCCGTTCTTCAGTGCAAGCTTGCGAAAGAATATATTGAGTCCAAGGGACTTAAAACCACCGAGAAGACCATCATAAATACTAATGATATTCAGCAGGCGGTTTCCTCTATTGTCACCGAGTGCGACGCGCTTTATGTTCCGACCGATAATCAGATTGCTTCCGCGATGTCGTTGGTAAGCTCCGTCTGCAATCCCGCAAAGATTCCGGTTATCTGCGGAGAAAACGGAATGGTTGAAAAGGGCGGCTTTGGAACGCTGTCTATCGACTACTATGACCTTGGTTTTCAAGCCGGACTTATGGCAGTAGAGGTTCTTGAGGGCGCGGATATTTCCAAGATGCCGATTCAGAAATCCACCAGTTATGAATACGCGTTCAATGAAGATGCTATCAAGGCATTGGATTTCACGCTCCCCGACAAGTATAAGGATTTTGTGATAAAGACAACAGCTGAATAACACGGTGCGGGGCAGACATAGGTTCTGTCCCACGCTTTATAATGACAGAACGGTATAAGCTGTCGAAAGGGAAATGCAAATGGTTGATATAATTTTAGGCGCGGTGGCATTGGGAATGCTTTGGGGGGTCTTTGCACTCGGAGTTCATTTGACTTACCGCATTCTCGATATTGCGGATCTGACCGTTGAGGGAACGTTTACCACGGGCGGCGCGATTGCGGCGGTGTTGATTACAAACGGCATGAACGCGTGGCTTGCAACGTTGATTTCAATTGCGGGCGGACTGGTTGGCGGTTTTATAACCGGAATCCTCCATACCAAACTGAAAATCCCGGCGCTTCTGGCGGGAATACTTACTATGACAGCGTGCTATTCGATAAACCTGCGAATCATGGGAAAGTCCAACATTCCGCTGCCGTCAATGGGCAGCAAAAGCGTAGATACCGTTTTTACGCCTGTAATCAATCTCCTTAAAAATGCCGTGGGAGAATATGATAAGAATGCGTCTAACGCATGGCTTTTGGATCTTATTACAAGTAAGAATTTTGCGGCAATGTTGGTCGGAATCGTGTTTGTGGTTATCGTGTCGATTATAATGTATTGGTTTTTCGGTACGGAGCTGGGGTCGGCGATACGCGCAACGGGAAGCAATTCCAAAATGGTGCGCGCACAAGGAATAAACACCTCGATTATGATTATAATATGCCTTATGCTGTCAAATGGGTTAGTGGCTCTTTCCGGCGCGCTTATCGGGCAATATCAGACATATTCCGATATAAGTATGGGTATAGGATCAATCGTTATTGGTCTTGCGTCGTTGATTATAGGCGAGGTAATTATCGGTAAGAAAACCTTCAAAAGGAATCTTATCGCGCTTCCTGTTGGCGCGGTTATCTACCGAATCATAATAGCGTTGGTTATGAAAGCGGGAATGAACGCAAACGACTTAAAGCTGTTCACGGCGATTACCGTAGCAATCTGTTTGTCGCTGCCGCTTATCAAGGATTTCTTCGTCAAAATCACCAAAGGCAAAAAAAGGGCTGCCGCTTTGGAAACTCAGTCGGATAATAAGGAGGTTTGACGATGCTTGAAATCAAAAACATCCATAAGATTTTCAACCCCGGAACGATCAACGAAAAATACGCATTGAACGGCGTTTCTCTGCGGCTTGAGGAGGGGGACTTCGCGACTGTGATTGGCGGAAACGGCGCGGGAAAGTCCACAATGCTTAATGCCGTTGCGGGCGTCTGGGGCATAGATTCCGGGAAAATCGAAATCAACGGTACGGACGTTACCGCTCTGCCGGAACACAAGCGCGCGAAGTTTATCGGGCGCGTGTTTCAGGATCCGATGATGGGCACGGCGGCGAGTATGAATATTGAGGAGAACCTCGCGCTTGCGTATCGACGCGGAAAGTCGCGTACTCTCGCGTGGGGAATCCGCGAGAAAGAGCGTAAAATGTACCGCGAGCTGCTCTCCACGCTGAATCTCGGTCTGGAATATCGGCTTACCGCGAAGGTCGGGCTGTTGTCCGGCGGTCAGAGGCAGGCACTTACGTTGTTGATGGCTACGCTTCAACAGCCGAAAATCCTTTTGCTGGACGAGCATACTGCGGCTCTAGACCCGAAAACCGCTGCCAAAGTTCTGGAAATTTCCGAGAAGATTATCAGCGAACAACATCTAACCGCGATGATGGTAACTCATAATATGAAGGACGCGATTGCTCTCGGGAATCGCTTGATTATGATGAACAACGGCAGAATTATTCTTGATGTAAGCGGGGAAGAAAAAAAGAACCTTACCGTTGAGGAATTACTCCACCGTTTCAGCGAGATTTCGGGTGATGAACTTAATAATGACCGTATGCTGTTGAATAAATAAAAATAAAGCTCCCTGAGATGTTCGGGGAGCTTTGTCCTTAATTGTAAAACAAAATATCCCCTGAAAATCAGGGGATATTGAAATATTCAATTCAGAAAATAAGCTTAATATTACATTGGACCGTACTCCTTGTCAAAATTTGTGTGTTGAGCAAATTTTTCCGGACATCGGACTCATTCCTTTCAAACTTAATTTAACGCGTTAAACGATCATACTCTTACAATATATGTAAACGCATTACGCGATAGAGAATCTGCGTTATCTGCGCTCTGTGCGGTTTTACTGGCATAAACGCCCCGTTTTGGCGGATTTTTGCATTTTCGGGTGTCATCGCGCGCCCATGCAAATCATCGCCCATTATTCAACCGTCACCCTCGAGCGGACAGCGACTCCGCAGACAGTTTGTAAAAAGGTTCCTCACTTTCCATTGGATTCGCCCGCCTTTCTGCATTAGCTGAATTTTCTTCCGATTGAGTTTTATCGACCCATTGGAATAACTCCTCTCAAGATATTGAGTTAGACTCTACCAAGCCTTCGCCCAGAACCCGAACTCAAGTTTCCATCGGACCGTTCTCCTTTCGGTGAATTTAAGGAGAGTTGCCGTACCGACCTCTCGGCTTGCCATCGGCTTCTCTTTTCCTTAATTAAATATTACCATACTTTTTAGTAAAAGTCAATAGATTTTTTTAATTTTTTCTTTGACTTTTTGTACATATTTTCAGGCTTGGTTTTGGCGATTTTCAACGATGTTTTGTGAAAATTCCCGATTGGAGCATTTTTCCGTGAAATCCCTCTTGACAAAAATTCTCGTTTGGTGTATAATATCCATAGATGTGAGTTTTTATTTGAGGAGAAATTTATGAACAAAGACGCTAAATTGATCAAGCGCCGCGTATCTGATGAGGATTGTCGGTTTCTTGACATTGATCAGGCTGAAATGGACGGAAATGTATATCACGCGCTGATAGAGTGCGATGAAGACGGCGTTCCGTTTGATGACAGCAAAATGATGGTTGAGAAAGAGTGCGAAAAGAACGGCAAAATTGAGCTTGTTTCGATTTCGGGTGAAGAACTTGACAAGGCAATGGATATGATGTTTAAGCGTCAAGGTGGAGTTAATACAATAAGCAGCATCACCGATGAGAATGGCTTTTTTGAGGTGAACGATGAGAACGGCAATTCTGTTAAGTTTGAACTTATTGACAGTATGGAGTGTGACGGCATAATTTATCACGCGGTGATTCCCGTGGACAGCGATGATGATGAATTCATTGTACTCAAGCAGATTCCCGATAAAGAGGGGTTGCTTATCGGTTCGGTCGATGACGATGACGAATATGAAAAAATTGGGAATTTGTTCTTGGAACGTTTTGCCGATGAAGATGAGGCGGACGATGAGGATGAATAAATCCGTGTAAATTGTGCAGATTAATGTTATTAATCGGCGTACTTTTTTGAAGTAGAGAGAATTGTAGATTGATATTAAGATGAAGCTATACTGCTTTGTTCGCGTATGTGTGCCATTATGATCCAACAATTTATTAAAGGGATTTCGACTCCGACGGCGGATTGCAGACCTCGCGTGGGGATTTCCTCACGGTTGGCGGGAGCGTGAAAACGTTGG
>CAYZQU010000011.1:13225-16293 GCA_964480645.1 uncultured Ruminococcus sp.
CGTTGGGCGATTTTACCCCCCCTGTTGTGTACAGGGTTTTAAATTTAACCTTACGACAAGGCGGTAATTCATTAAAAAATGGGGCGGGGAATCTTCGGATTCCCTGTCTTTGCTTTGAGATTTCAAAAAAATTTCACAAATTCAACATAAACCCCTTTATTTTTTGGAAAAAGTATGTTATAATATAGTCAGCGTATCAACTTTAACAGGGTGAACGCTTTGACCCAATGAATCGTAACATTGGAGTTGAAAATATGTTATAATATAATCGGCGTATCGACTTTAACAGGGTGAACGCTTTGCCCCGGTGAATCGTAACATTGGAGCTGAAAATATGTTATAATAGATATAGGTATGGTGCATTCAAATTTGGCGGCGATGGATTTGCCGTTTATAATACGGGAGTGATGGGAATGGCGTTTCGGGATTTGAAATCCGCGTGCGCGAAAGACGACAAAAAGGGAAATACGTACATATTCGGCGGTGTTTTCGCGGTTTACGAGCTTGGCGTCGGCGTTCCGACGGTTTATAGCTGGGATCAGGTTAAATCTGTATCGGTTATGCGGCGTGATATTACGGTAGCGGCGGGAAACAGAACATTCACCGTGTCAAACAAGATGTTTGACAGCGAGGAGGATTTGTTGCGCGCGATTGCGATAATTGAGTGCAAACAAAAAGAGTTCAACTTTGGCTACGCCCACGAACAGAGAATGATTCCAATGAAGTCACTGTACGAGGAACGCTCCATGGGCAGGAACGTGTACAGGGGAGAGGGATTGCTTGACGAGGGTGACACCGCAGCGGCGTTTATAATGTTACTGAACATTAAACTCGTGAAGCTGTTGTGGCTTATCGCTATTCTGATTGTGTTGATTGTAATGGCGATTTTGCATTTCTCTATTGGAATAACGCGTGATAATTTCTTGTATTTTATCCCGATTTCAATTGCGGCGGGTGGAATCACTGCGCTGTTGGTATACATAATCACTCACGCGATTGCCCGTGCGCGGTTTAAGTCGCTGTCTGACGGAGATTTGGCGTCGCGTCAGCCGATTACGTTTGTTGTGAGTCATCAGGGTTTTGCGGCGTGCGAGAGCAGTACCTATGAGAGCAGGGATTTAGTTCCGTGGGAGACTGCGGATTATTTCATCGAGTCAGATAAGATGTTTATTTTGTATAAGGGAAAATCACCAATGGCGTATATTCCCAAAAAAGCGTTTGAGAAAAAGATGATAGGCGGAATAGCCGATATAATTGCCCTTCATTTGGAGCAACGATGATGAAATACAAGGTTAGGAGTTGAGAAGCTTTGGCGGCTGAAATAAAGTCGGAGATTGTTGATATTGACGGAAAGAGCGTGCTGTTGGTATCCGTGCGTAATGGCGAGGGTATTATAGGGACTTGCTGCGCCGGACATATTGAAAACAACGCGAGTTCTCTTACGCGCTTGTTTTACATAGGCAACGACCCTATTATCAGCCTTATTGCGCCGAATTTTGGCAATAAGCAAAGCGACAAGCTGATTTCGTTTTGTCCGGGGTTTCAGGGCTACGAGCCGAAAATCAACGAGGCGATAAGCGCCGGTTACAAGAAGCTCAACGAGGGAGAATCGCTCAGCTCCGCGCTTAAGGATATTTTCGGCGTACTTCAGGACGGGGTGTATGTCGTTTATCTGTCGGATTATTACCCAACTGATGGCAGTGGAAATTTCTTCTGGGGCGCGTACAACATCTCTCACGAAATTCAAGGAACGGCGGAGCATAGCCGCGTTATCGGAAACCGCGTTTATAAGCCGTGCTTTTTGGTTCCCAGTCAACCTTTGGACTATTTTCAGGTGCGTACTAAGCTTTCCACCGATGACGCGGCAAAATCGCGCCGTGTTCTTGGAATTGTGTATCATTTGTCGGGACTGCATTCTGTGCTGCTTAAGGGACATCATAGCGCGACTTCCTGTACTGACAGGGGGATTCCGTTTACTTGCGCGGTTATCGAGAAGATTGTCGAGCCTTATACCGATATGATCGCCGTGAAAGCTCCTGTTCAGCCCGCTCCCGTAGCGGAATCGGCAGAGGGAAAGAATCCCGAATCGGACGATGAATCCGCGAAACAGGAGGTTTCGATTTCAGAGGAGGTTATTCCCGTCAGCGAGGGTGTGACAGGTTTCCGCAGTGCGTCTGTGAAATTACCTCTTGCCAATATTCCGAAAGAAATGCTGAAAATGCTTATTGAGGGCAGAGCTGAATACAAGCCGCGAAATTTCAACACACTGGTTGCCAAGCTCGGCATGGCGCGCCGCAAATCCGTAAGCAACAACGTGCTTCCTTTTTCCGTGCTGGATGCTGCGGACAAAATGCCCGACAGCGAGATGATAAGCTCCGCTTATGCTATCGACAGTCTTTCCGACGCGCAGCTTAATTGCTTGCTCACCGGAAATGTGGAGTGTAACGGAGAAATTATTGTATCTCCGAATTACTATTCAAGTGTTGTAACAGCGTGCAACTATCTGCAGTTTACCGATACAAAGCGTTTTGTGGATTTTGCCATCGCAATTATGGATAATCCCGAGTTGTCGGCAACCCATGAATATGTCGCGCGGCGCGTTATGGGACAGGATTCCAGTCAAAAGCTGCTGACATTTTTCAAAAACGTAATTTCAAGCGGCGATACCAAGTATGATAAGATTCTGAACGATGCGCAAACCTTTGTTGACCGGGTGAACAATAAGTCTTAACGAAAATTTACAGCGTGTTTCTCTGCGCAATATAGCGTGGAGAAACACTGACTTAATTAAATTCAATAAAAAATAAAAAAATTATCAAAAACCCCTTGACAAATCCGTGAAAATATGGTATAATAAAAAAGCATTGAATTGCGGGTGTAGTTCAATGGTAGAATTCCAGCCTTCCAAGCTGGCCGCGTGGGTTCGATTCCCATCACCCGCTCCATTTCCGCCGTTTTTCGGTGGATTTTGTTTATCTGTTTGGCATTTTCCTATGCGCGTCATTAGCTCAGTTGGATAGAGCAACCGCCTTCTAAGCGGTAGGTCGAAGGTTCGAATCCCTCATGGC
>CAYZQU010000012.1:0-12710 GCA_964480645.1 uncultured Ruminococcus sp.
CCCCTTATTTTAAAAGCAAATTCAAAACCGCGCAAATAAAATCCGCTTTGCGGATTTCATTTGCGCTTGCCTGCCCGTCGCGTCACACGTAAACGTGTGACGCGACAGGCGCATTTTGAATTTGCACTAATCACTATAACCTTGATTTGAGTTATAGCGCACTAAATTTACGCTCCGCAATGTGTTCCGTTCTTACGGAATTGACAACGGTCTCGCATATTGCAATTACCACAACCGCGTCTGCCCTTGGGAATCTCGCGAGAGGAGATTCCTATAATCGCCGTAACCGACTTACGCGGAATAAGAATCAGGCTGTCGGTGACGGTTACACCGATCCGCTTCTGCGCTTGCATAGTCTCGATAAACTGCTGCTGAAGCTCCAGCGGCAAATCTCCGTAACCTGGCGAGAATCTCCATGTATAGTGAAAATCCCCGATAGCGGCTTGGATTTCGCTCTCAGCAATGTCGCACACCTGCTCAATCGCCGCGCTTGCCAGACAGTCGGCAATAACGGCTCTTTCCATCTCGGAGGATTCGTAAGCGCGAATCACCGAATCCGCGCCGCTTGAAAGCGTCGCGCACATCAGCACGGCGCGCTCACAGCCGCGCAAGTGTTCCGTGATGTCGTTTCCCGTGAGGATAAGCGGTGTTCCCGATACGGAAATTCCGCGCTCGTCTTCGGATATGTCGAACACGCGATACACATATTTGGGACTTATCGCCGCCAAAAGACGCGTCTCGCATTCGTCCGCGAGAGCGTTTATATTCTCGGGGATCTCACCGCCCTTGTGTCCCATATAGCGGAATGCCTCCGTGCGGTTAAGCGAATCCAACTGCATAATTACACCACTTTTCTATCAATTTTGCGCAATAATTTCACCAATGGATATATCAAAAATCCCGCCGCGAAATCACCTATTGCATGTACACAATCGAATGGAAGTCCCGCTGCTATCCATGCTATTGTCTGCTCGAAATTCAACCCGTACATCAATGCCTGAGCGGGCGCGTAAAGCGTTCCGAAAGCCAGTCCGTGAAGTCCGCAGATTATCGGATAAATAAAAGCCCACTTCGGCGGGAGATTTTTGGGAATCAGCATTGTTATTCCCCAAAGCACTGTCCAGATATACAAGTACGGAATCAACCACATCGGAAAACCCTCGAAAAACAAGTTCAGAAATACATACACATAAATCGGAATCAAGGCTTTCACGCGGTAAACGATTGTAAATGTCATTGTGAACATTGCCAATAGATGGATATTCGGCGCCCACTCCATCAGTTTTTTGGAAATGTACATAATCGCCCCAAGCATAGCGAAAACCGTCATCTCGTGGACGGTGATGAACGGTTTTCGTTTGGTGTTCTTAATATTGTTATTCTTCACGGATTATGCCGCTGTGTAAACAAGCGCGTAGGTTTCTCCGTCCGCAACGGTGATTCCGTTCGCTCCCGTGGGAGTCGGCGCGCCGTCTTTCTCGATTGCCCAATACGCGTGGTCGAGGTCGTAATCCGCGCGGATTCCGTTCACAACCTTGATGTACAGTCCAAACTCGCTTTCATCGCCCTCTACCAATTCATTAGCAACAAGAAGTTTTTCGAGATTGGTTTCATCGGTCTTTACGGTAAGAGTGACGGTCTTTTCCGCCGCCGTAACCTCGATTTTCACCGTAACCGCGCCTTGTCCCAGTTCAGTGTCCTCTTTGTACTTCGCGGAATCCCAGACGGAACTCGTGGAACTTTCATTGGAGCTTTCGTCCGAGGATTCCGAATCGGTGGAAATTTCGCCCGAATCTTCCGTGCTTTCGGCGGGGCTTTCCGAGCCGCTCTGCGTGGTGGAAGTTACCGAGGACTGAGAATTGTCCGATGTCGTTTTGTTGTCGCCGCAAGCCGTAAGCGTCAGTGATAACGCGCACAGAATCGCGACAAGCAGTGTTCTCTTTTTCATTTGTTTTCCTCTTTTCTTATTTCAATAACAAATTCAAAAGGCAGAAGCTGCCCCCAGTCGTACAAACGCTGTTCGTTTGTACTCGCCGAGCACGAAAGCTCCGCTGCGCTACGCTTTCGCACTCGCGTTTTGAATTTGGAATTGTCCGAAAAGAAACGCAAAACCCCGCTTCAATTGCCCAAGCGTTGTTTTACGGATATTCACATCGGGGCAGGCATTCCGACTATAACGATAGTGGCTGCTGTCGGGGATTCCCACCCCGTTCCCCTGCCGCCTCCCGGATTTCTCCGCTCAGCAGAATCAAAAGATTGTCCGATGTGTTTCCATTGAACTTATATATTATATCACAAAATCAGTGATTTGTCAAGAGCAAAATAAGAATGTCCACCGAGGGCGGACATTTTATACTCTTAATTAAACCCGTTTTCAGACAGGAACTCGCGTATACCCTTGCTGATTGTTTCATACTCATAATCATGCACATAATGCGGACAATCCAGTTCCACATACTTGCCGCCATTCACCCGGGAAATATATTCTATGGGTATTTTTCGCCATGTTTCTTTATCAAAGCCCGTTCCCCCCGAGCCATCGGAAATATACATCAACATTGGGATTTGAGGTATTCCTCCGTTATTGACTTTTTGCGCGTTTTCTTTAACCGATTTGGCTTCGTTTATCATTGTCACGGTTGCTGTGCGGTTGTAAAAAAACGCCCTATAAATCTCTTTTTCGCTGTCAGATAACGTACCATGCTGTATTGCATCACTTTCCGCAATTCCGGGTATTAATCGAGTAACTCACATACCCGCTGCCCAAGACGAAACACTCATAGTGAGTATATTAACATTCATATCATCATAATATTGCGGAACAGCCATATCAAGCCCGATAATCGCAGAAACCTCATCGGGGTATTTCTGCGTCCAGTATAACACCTCAAGTCCCGACATAGAGTGCGGACAGAGAATATAAGGCGCGGTTAACCCCGCCGCGTTGAGCGCCGCTCGTGTATCTTCGAGTACGGAATCAATATCTCGGCTTTTATCCACGACATCGCTGAAACCGTATCCGAATTTCTCCACCACGGCAATTTTATAATTATCGCTCAAAAGCGACCAGAGGGACTTAAAATCCAATATCGGAGAGCAAGTGCCACCTCCCGACATAAAAACAAGCGTTGTTTCACCCTCACCCTCGGTATAAACGCTCATATTATGTCCGTCAACCCCAACTATCTGACCGAGGGGCGACCGCAGCTCGGATTCGTTTTTCAGGCGAATCTGGTGATTTATGAATATTGCCAACAGCAATACGGCTATCGCGCCAATGATAATCAAAATCACTTTTAGTGCCCTATATTTTTTCTTCATAATATACCTTCTTATTTATAATTGGGTATCATCTTTTTATAATAAGGATAAAGTCCGATTTTATCGGGAGTGTGTTCGGGGAGCTGCCAGAAATCGTAACCGGGGTAAACGTTACCTTCGATAATGGCGGGACCGTCGGGCATTACGCAGACGTCCCAACCAACATAGCGAATCTGCGGAATTTCCAATGCCGCCTGCTTCGCCATAGCGATTGCTTCCTTGACGAACGGAAGTTGAAATCCCATCAACGGAACTTTCGTATATGGCTGAACATCGTAGTTAATCAGCGCGGAGGTGTGCGCGCAGCCGCAGATTTTCCCCGTTTTCGGATCAATCGGACAGCATATCCCACTGTTTTCCATATTGTCTACAAACTTTCCGCCGTTGCCGCTCTTGGAGACCGCGTAGACGCAATGCGCTTTGCCGTCGTCGGTTACAAGCGTCACAATACGGTAGGAATTTATCGAACACGGATAAAGTGTGTTCAAATCGGGGTGCTGAATAATCTGCTGCTCGATTACGCCGAAATTATGCTCGGGATTTTTAATGTAGTCGTACATCTCCTCCACAGAGCCGAAGTCCGCTGTTTTAAGCCGCTCGATTCCCTTTCCGCTCTCACCGACATTGGGCTTGGCGAAAATCACGTCCTTGCCCGCGATAAATCCGCGGAAATCCTCCAAATCCATATCGGCTATATCGCGAAACTCGCGGTGAAGATATTTGGTAAAGTGCTTATCGAACTCGTTCTTGTTTGTGAAAATATAGGTGTACTCCGGGTCGTTGACAAGCTCTATAAGTCGTTTGTTGCGCATTCTTGTCATATACGTATTGCGCTGCTTGCCGTTCATATCGTAAAATCCGAAAATCAGATAATCGTAATATCCCGCGCCGTATTTCGCGGCGCAGTTCAGTATGTCGAAGAATGTGTAAACACGATTCTGACCGCACTTTTCGTGAACGCGGTCTATTACCTTAAACATCTTCTTCAGCCGCACACCCGACAAAACTCTGAGTAAATATCCGCCGTTTCCCATAGCAATTAACCCCTTTTTTCAAGTACTTCGGCAATGGACTGCTTGAGAATTCCCAGTCCGCGCAGAAGAATCTCGTCCTCGATTACGGGCGCGGGCATCAGTTTAACCACGCAGCTTCCGCGTCCCGCGCGCTCCAGAACCAACTTATGCGTGAAGCAAGTATCCACAACCGCCTCGCTGAACTCACCACCGCCCAGCTTCTCGCAGTCGATTCCCCATATCATACCAATTCCGCGATAAGTAAGACGATTGTCCAACGGAAGAATTTCGTTTTTAATGAATTCCTCGATTATCTGTCCTTTGCGCTTGGATTCGCCCTCCACATTGTGGTCGAGCATATATTCCAACGCCGCCTTTCCCGCGACAAACGAAAGCTGATTTCCGCGGAATGTTCCGTTGTGCTCAGCGGGCTGCCAGATGTCCTCATCGGGCTTTATCAGCAGCAGCGCCATAGGCATTCCGACTCCGCCGATGGACTTGGAAACCGTAACCATATCGGGCTTTATCCCCGCGCGCTCAAATGAGAAGAATGTTCCCGTACGCGCGCAGCCTGCCTGAATATCGTCCACGATAAGCAGAATATCATTCTTGTCGCAGAATTCGCGGCAGCCTTTAAGAAATTCCACCGAGAACGGGAAAATTCCGCCCTCAGCCTGAACAGTTTCCATAATCAGCGCGGCGGGCTTTGATACGCCCGAATGGTCATCATCAAGCAGACGCTGCATATACGCGATTACGTCCAACTCCGGGAACATATACGGCGCGGGAATGTGCGTGCAGTTGCCCATATCCACTCCCGCCGCGTCACGCGCGTATTTCTCGGCAGTCACCGACAGTGCGCCGAGCGTCATTCCGTGAAAACACCCCATAAACGCCCATACATTTGTGCGTCCGGTAAACTTCCGCGCCAGCTTTAACGCCGCCTCGTTGGCGTTAGTGCCCGTAGGTCCACAGCACATTACCCGATAATCCAGTCCGCGTGGTTTCAGCACGCGATTTTCCAGAACGTCCAAGAACTCTCGCTTAGCGGGGGTATACATATCCATACTGTGCATAATTCCGCTCGACTGGAGATACTCCACCATCTTTCCTATGATATACGGATTGTTGTGTCCGTAATTCAGTGCGCCCGCGCCGCAGAAAAAGTCGACGTATTCCGTACCGTTCTCATCGTACATCAACGCCCCCTGCGCTTTTGTAAACACCGCCGGAAAATGGCGGCAGTACGACCGAACCGAAGATTCGTATTCCTCAAATATTTTTGTGTCCATTTTGTCTCCTTATCTAAATAGCAAATCCAAAAACGCACAAACAAAATCCGCAAAGCGGATTTTGTTTGTGCTTACTGCCTGTTGTGTCACACCGTTACACGGTGTGACACAACAGGCGCATTTTGGATTTGCACTAGTCGTTATAGCCCTGATTTGGGTTATAGCGTAATAAACCTGTATACTTCACAGTGTGCCGAAAGCGCACATTCTTCATTACACATTGTCCATTATATTATAGCAGAATACATATAATTTGTCAAGTGGAAAACCGCTATTTGAAAAACTGTTCGGTCAAAAATGTGAACGCCCACGCCAACGCTAATGACAAAATCAGAAGTGACAACCTAACCGGTTCGGAAAAATACAGCCGAATCAGAAGGAACTTATCCGAATCCCAGAACAGTATTATCCCTATAACTATCGCGAAAATTGCTGCGATAAGCACCGCGCCCGCAGCGCAGTCCTTGGCGAGTTTTATTCGGTGGGAATGCTCCTCCGTTACCTTGTCGGCGAGCTTTTCAATCCCCGTATTTACCGATTCCAAAGCCAACACCATCGCGCAAGTCAGCAACAAAACGCCCCATTCCGCTTTTCCGAACGAGTAAAACCTCGCCGCGAAGAAAATCACGAATGCCGCCGCGCACAAATGGAATCTGAAATTCCGCTGTTTACATGCTGTTACGATTCCGCGCGCCGCGTAAACAAAACTCCTTAAAAAACTCATATAACCACCATCTTCACCTTGTAATTCCCAACCTTTGTAAAACAGCCTCCTGTTTGGCGAACATTTCCCGCTCCTCATCGGGAGTCGTATGGTCGTATCCCAATAAGTGGAAAAGCGAATGCGTCAGCAAAAACGCCACTTCGCGCTCATAGCTGTGACCATACTCCTCTGCCTGAGAGCGCGCTTTTTCGAGAGAAATAACAATATCCCCGAGCATAATCGCGTCCGTATCAGGATTCACCTCGAATCCGTCCTCATCGCCCATCGGAAACGACAACACGTCCGTTTCGCGGTCTATCTCCCGGAACTCGTTATTCAGCTCACGGATTCGCGCGTTGTCTACCAATGTGACTGAAATTTCCGCATCGTCCTCAATTTCTTCGGACTCAAGAGCCGCGATTGTACAGCGCTCAATAAGTCGCTCGAAATCCTCGGGAGGACTTAACTTGTCCTGTTCATTATTGTAATCTATGTAAACTTTCATAATCACGACCCCTTGTAATAGTCAAACATACTTTGGAACAATTCCCGCGACTGCTTTTCATCGCCCCACGAAAGCGGCTCGTCAGCGTAGGAGAGCATAACAAACGGCTCATTGAACATTTTTCGTTCCAAATCCAAACACCCACAAACAGCACAATGCCGCTAGCTTTTCCACGCGCCTTTGTCCTTTCTCGCTGTTCCCTGATACTCGTCGTATGCTCTGACGATATCCTGAACCAACTTATGGCGCACAACGTCCTTTTCGGTGAAGCGATTCTGGGCAATATCTTCCACGCCACGCAAAACCTTTAACGCTTCAATAAGCCCTGACTTCTTAGCCTCGGGGAGGTCAATCTGCGTTATATCGCCCGTGATAACCATTTTGGAATTGAATCCCAATCGCGTAAGGAACATCTTCATCTGTTCGCGTGTGGTATTCTGCGCCTCGTCCAAAATTATAAAGCTGTCGTCAAGGGTTCGTCCGCGCATATACGCCAGTGGAGCGACCTCAATCGCGCCCTTTTCCTGATGATGCGCGAAAGCCTCTTGCCCGAACATCTCAAACAGCGCGTCATACAGCGGTCTGAGGTACGGATCGACCTTGTTCTGCAAATCTCCGGGGAGGAATCCAAGTTTCTCTCCCGCTTCAACGGCGGGACGCGTCAGAATAATCCGCTGAACCTGCTTCTGCTTGAACGCTGTAACCGCCAGTGCTACCGCGAGATACGTCTTTCCCGTGCCCGCGGGACCAACCCCGAACGTAATCGTGTTCTTCCGAATCATATCGCAGTACTTTTTCTGCCCGACGGTTTTTGGCTTTATTGGCTTGCCTGAATAGCTCACGCACACGCAATCTCCCGAAATTGCGGCAATTTCGCCCTCCGCGCCGTCATTCACCATTGAAATTGCGTATCGGACATTCTGTTCGTCGATCGCTTCACCACGCGAAAAACTCTCGCACAGCGTTTTAAGAGCTTTCTCTGCCTTGGCAATCGAAAGTTCATCATCACCGGTGATTTTGACCTCACTTCCGCGTGAGAAAATCGTTACCGAGAACGCTTTCTGCACCAGATTTATATTTCTGTCAAACTCCCCGAAAACAGCGCGGAGCTGCTCGGTGGAATCCATAGTAATAGTAACGTCCATTTTTACTCCTTATTTTAATAGCAAATCGAGAACCACGCACACCTGCGGTGTGCGTTCGCTGAACGGAATTGCCGCCGTTTCACTTCGGCAATTCCGCTCGCGTTCTCGATTTGCACGAAACATTATAGCCTTGTTTTTAGTTATAATGTGCTAAACTTGCATACCTCAGACAACCTACTCAAAATCCACATACGCGTCATTCCGGATTTCCGTGATTTTGTTCCAATCACGTTTCAGCAATATTCCGTCAACGGTTTCCGACTCGTAAAGCTCATCAAGCGACTTATACCAAACCTCGCCGCTGCCGTCTTTAACCCCGCACCGCTGAAAGGTACACTCATCTCCGTAAACAATAATCATATATTCCTTGTCCGGTCTGTCCGAAAAATACAGAACGATCTCCGGCTCGAAGCCCGGTAAATCGGTTAGTATCTTTTTTACGACCTCTTTGAATCTCTCAAATGTAACCATCTATACTCTACCTTTTAATCCATACGCCGATAATTTCCGAGCGTCAGCATATCGAATTCGTCATTGCCGTCCTTGCACCACACGCCCATCTCACGCAACAGCGCGTTTATCGTGCCGCCCTCGCACTTTTGCGGCGGAATCGCGATTTTTCCGTTTTCGTACAGAACGCCGCCTTGCGTTCCGTAACCGCCGAAATAATCCGTTTCAATATAGGCGAGTTTATCACCGGACGAATACCGCTTCATAATATCATCTACCGCCTCGGTGAAATAATCCAGTTCCGATTCGAACATATCTCCCGATAACCCCGAAAGCTCTTCAATATTCTCCAAAAGGGGTTCTGTCATAAAGACCATAGCAAAACCCTGCGGAAGCTCAATTGCCTTTGCGGAAACCCAATCGTTCGCGAACTTGCGAACAGGCTCCTTGCCGATAATCGCTCTTATACAATGTGCCATTAAAATCATCCTCCATTCAAATAAATGCTATCTGTATTTATCAATGGTTTCATCGCTCCATATCTGCGCTTCGATATATTGGACGTTCCCATTTTTCCCATCAGGATTATTTCTCTGTGGCAAGCCGTATTTTTCAATCATTTCAAGTATTCCTTTGTAATTATACAGACGCTTTCGGTATTCCAATCCATCGTCTACACGCGGACTGAATGTTGGGTGTGAGTCGCCGTAGGTAAAGGAAACGGTTCGCAAATCGAATTCGGAAATGTGTATTTTAACAAACGAACTGTTCTCAAACCATGTCGACAGCCATTCGCACTCGTCAACCACCATATAGTGCGGAGCGGTTCGCTTTATTATTACGCCAAGCTCGGCGAATTTTTCGCGCATAATTTCTTCATAATGAAGCCTTAAATCCACATATTTGGGACTACGCCCCGCCGCCATTGAATTGGGATTAATCCGCTTTATCTCCTCAAGAAGCTCCACGGCTTTGTCGCG
Source organism: uncultured Ruminococcus sp. (assembly GCA_964480645.1). GTDB lineage: Bacteria > Bacillota > Clostridia > Oscillospirales > Ruminococcaceae > CAG-115. The sequence continues at coordinate 9,410 of CAYZQU010000012.1, forward strand.
CGGCAAATCGGATAAATTCAGGAACGGAGCGCGAGAGACATCATAATAATGATAAAGATACACTATCAATATCCTTTCTGTTTAAGCTCCGCCACCATCTGCACATAGAATTCCCGCACATCGAAGCCCTTGATGTCCTCACGGTTGAGGTCTATCATATCCGCGTGGGTAATTCCGCGCTTGCCTGTGGGATATATAGGCGTAAATTTCTCTCCCCACGGTGCGGAGGAAAGAGCCACCAATCCGTCATTATCGCCGTCATACTTTTTCACCACCGGATACGAAACGTTCAGCGGAAACCGACCGCTGCGGCGGTTTGTCGCCTTTGAACCGTATGACTGGTACATAACCTCGGGCCTGTCCGGAACGTCCTCGTTGAACTGCTCACAACTGCTGTTTGTAAGGCTTCTTACCGCCGCCATAAAATTCGGAGAAGCGTCCCCAAGACAATAGAATGCCTTGTTATAAGTGTTCTCTATAAAGTTTTTGAGCTTTTCAGGACAGCTCCCCAGCAGATACTCCGCGAACAAACAACCTCTGTGCGGCGTATTTATTGTAGTTAAACTTGCGACATACGGCGCGCATCCGAGCTTTGAAATCGCGTATCTTGAATCCAGACCGCCCTTGGAATGGGCTATGATGTTTACGCGCCCGCACCCCGAGGTCTCTACGATTTCCTTGATTCTTTGTGCAAGTTCCTCCGCGCTTTGTTCCACCGAGAGCGCGCTCTGCTGATTTCCATAGCAGATAACCGCGCCGTTTTTCTGCAATTCCGCGGGGATTCTTCCCCAGTAGTTCAGAAGTCGACTGTCGCGGAAAAACACCCCATGCACCAACAGAATCGGATATTTTGTAGCGCAGATTTTCTCGGATTTGCGGGATTCGTTTATTTGGTGCTTTTCGGTCTCGAAATCTGCCTCACGGCGGGTTATGATGTAAATTTTCATTAGCATCACAAGATTAGCTATGGGAATCATTCCCAGAAGCAGACCCACTACACGATGGCGGATCCCAAGCTGAACCGAGGTTACATACACTCGTATAATTCCGTTCCAGAAGATGATAAACTCACAGATAAACAGGATTATCCAATAAGCCAGATAGTTTATGAAGCTCTCACCGCCAATTACACGCCCGATAGAAATTCCCACCAAAGGCGCGGACGCAGCGCAGCTTACCCAGAAGCTGAGAATCAGCTCCGCACCATCGCCGAGAACCTTAAGCCGCAATGTCGGATATTTTCGTGTGCTTGGAAAAATATTGAACACTATAAAGTAAAGCACCAATATTACCCCAAGTATAATTTTCACCGCAAGCGGTGCGGAACTCAGAATAAGAGCGCAATTTGCCGTAAAAGTCAGCACCAGCCAATTTACAATCCGTATAAAAACATTCATTCGATTTCTCCTTTGAGGAGTTATTCGCTCCCACTATACATTATACAACATCAGGGATAATTTGTCAACAATATAATTGCCGAATATTCTCGAAATCACGGCAAAAAATATCCGTAAAGGAGTGTTGAAATGAATATGATAACCTGTGGCGAGGACTGCCGCCATCAAAAGGACGGATATTGTATGCTGGACGATTTGACACACGCGGACGCTTCTCTGCAAGGCAAGTGCAGATATTATGAGAAATAGACATAATCCCGGGCAAGCCGCCCGGGATTTATATCGTTATTCGTTCGTAATTTCATATCTCACCTGAAGCGCGTGCCTATCGGTTTTTACCAACGGCTCGGCAAGGTTGTTGATAGTCGCGAGGTAATCGGTGCGGATCATAATATATGCTGTATTGGATTCGCTTGGGGATATATTATATACCACCACATACGGCAAGCTTACCAAATCCAATGCTTGAAGATAATTAGGCGATTCTATATAAACCCTTGACTCTGATTCCAAACAAGTGTAATATTGCCCACCTACCAAACCATCCACTACCAGTGCGGCTTTTTTCCCTCCCGAAAATATGGGTATGGCGCTTATCACATCCGAGTCGAAGCCAATGTCTTCAAGCTGCTCTCCTGTTAAGCTGAACGCTCTCATATCGCCGTATTCCGAAATGTAGATTTTATTGTCGCACACCGCATAATAGTGTGATCCCGTATATTTTTGGGGAGACCATTTGATTTCGCCGGTTCGCTTTGTTTCTCCGGTTCTGACATCAATCGCGCAATATTTTACAGTCTCAACCTTTGTGGACGAGTTGTAAGTAAAATTAAAAACATACAACCACTTATTTACTTTATCAAATGCCCAGCTCCTGTAATCGTTGGCATAAATCGGTAATGTGTATTCGTCCTTGCGAATGATTTCCGTGTTGCGGAAGCTATCCACGCAATCTGCCAGCCGAATTTCGGAACAAACCGGAATTCGGCATCGATAAATCGTTGCCTTAGCTGAGTTAACAATAACGGAATACATGGTGCTATCCCCGTCAAGATAGCCTAACATCGTCCCTTTTATGGTAGCGTATTCTATGCTCGGGCTGATGATGGCGTCCATTTTTAAGGGATTAATCATTATGCGTCCATCGGCTTTCTGACGGGTAAATCCTCCGTTTCCGAAAAGGCGGTTTGTAAGACCTATACAGTGAATCGTCCCCACCGCCTTTTCGGGGGCGAAATCCCATACAAAACGATACCCGTTTTCAATCTCGCCGCTTTGACTTTTGTTCAGCGTTCCGCGTGTAGGCAGAGTACCCGTGTATTCGCTTCCCGCAGTACCCACAAAAATTGAATTCTCAGGCATCATAAACTTATCGGGATTTTCATCGACATTATTTCCCAGCATAACCAAGCCGCTTACAAGATTCTTGTAAATCGGCATAAAACCGTTATATATTTCTCCGGAATTGCCTCTTAAAACAGCTTGCTGCGGGACATTAAAAATCCTCTGTATGGCGTTTGTCACCATATTGTTCTCCTCAACGCGTTTAATCACACGTCCCGAATCGGGATCTGTAAGAATAAGCTGTGCCTTTCCTTTCATAAATAAAATCACTCCGTTTCTGTTGTTAAAGTATCGGAAATCCCCACAACTTTAATTGTCGGTTTTACCGACACAATCGTGGGAGCTACCTCAAAAAAGCTGATTCTATCACGGTAATTTCCGCTATCCCCGCCACCCATTCCCCTTCCGATCATCGTCGCTATCAACTGATTCGCGGCAATTTTCGCTTCAGCACCCACAGAGCTTAACATAAGCGTAATTACATTTTTCCCCTTTGGGAGCTTCTCAGCCAAATGGTAATAATGCACAAGCTCGCGCTTTCCGCCGGTAGTCTTGTGAAC
>CAYZQU010000012.1:12720-16058 GCA_964480645.1 uncultured Ruminococcus sp.
GTTTATCAGCACCCTTACGGAAAGCGTGGAATCCACTGCGGAATAAACCGTGAAATTCAAATCTATCTGCGCGAATGTGTTTCTCGCCATAGTTTCAAACTCAAAATTTGCTGCGGTCTTGTAAGTGGAGTTCAGAACTATTTCTTCCTTATTAGCTGTCTTCAGGCAGATATTTCCAAGCGTTGAGCGGAGATTTTCCACCGCCAGTTTGAGATCCTCCTTATGTACCGTGGAATCCGAATAGCTTTTACACCTTGAGTAAAGCGTCGCCGTAAGCGCGCCGTCATAGGTGTAAACCACCTCACACGCAACAAGCGTTACAATCTCGCGTATCGTCTGCCCGGGAACGGAATGTGTAAACGTCACCCTATCTCCGGCTTCAATATACGGAAGTCCCTGCATCTTAATTTCCGCTCCGTAAAACGGGAAATTCTTTATCATAGCGAACGCCGCTGACGCTACATCGGGCTCGATAATCGGGTTATATACGTCAATGCAGGTAAGCTCGGTATCGTCCCCGTAAACCGTAACATCGTCCCCCGTATCAAAACGAATTCCGCGAATTTTTGATTCGTTCAGGTTTCGGTTGATGTCCATACAATTTGCCTCTTCCAGAAAGCTTTGATTATCAAGATTGCCCAGTCTTCGCACCCACAGCTTTCCATCGCGGTTAAACTTTGCGGAGGAGCATGCGATTGAGGCGATAAATCCCAGTACCTCGCGTACCGTGAATCCTTTAGGGAGTTTCTTGACCTGATAGATCATCCAATCCCCCGATACACACGGAATATTGTGCTGCGAACAAATGTCGCGGAACAAATCCGCCGCAGTTGTGGGTGTCTCTACGGACGGAACATACTCCATATTAAGCGAATACATCATATCATAGCATGTTATTGACGCGTAAAATCCGCGCACATAACGCCTTGATACGTAAAACACCCCCAACGGACACCATTCCTCATTATCAAAGCTGATATACGGACGCACCTCGTCGTGAACCTGAAGCGCGTCCGTGTATCTTACCGTAAAGCTGAATCTGCTCGAACACGCCGTTCCTATGGTATAGTACTCCGGATACGCCAAATCATCAAACTCAAACTTGACAATTCTGTCATCGAGGTAAGTTTTCCCTCCCGCGACGATCTTACAATAAACGTGCCGCCCCGGAGATTCGGCAAGAATCTGATATTTTATCGAAGCATCATACATAAAATCACCTCTGTTTCATAATCAGCTTTACGCCGCCGTACATTCTTACCCCGCGAACCGTAGTAATCTGCGGTGCGGGTTCATCGGAAATGTGAAAATCCGCAGTTATTTCGCCCTCGGGAGCGTTAAACGTTACCGAAACGAAAATCTTTTGCGATAATTCACGCAAAAGCTCCAGTTCCGATTTTGTCAAAAGCCCGAATGTCACCTCCAGCAAGTATTTCCGATTTACCATATCAATAAGCATATCGCCCTGTGTGTTATATCTGATGTCCGTCTGTCGAAGCTCCCGCTTCGCGTTAAACTCAGTCACATTATTAAATGTATTGTCATCAATGATTATCCTCATAAAAACCCCCTTGTTTCAACAGCGAATATCCGGAACCGCTCATACGCAGTTCCGGTTATATCGCAATTAACCCTCCTATGAAATCTTCCTTGCCTCTAGCTTGCAGTGATGGGGAGAATCGGCGGAATAGACTTTCGTCTTCACCACCTCATAAACATCGCCGTCATACTTTATCCGCATACCGACGGAAAACTCCGTTTCGGGATACGAATTGACGTAATCAAACCATACGAAAATACGCGTTTTGTCGCGCGATTTCTGCGACGTATAGTCGTCAATCTCCTCGACACGCTCTACACGGACATTATAAACATTACGATTATAATTTCCGGTATCGTCCGGGATTTCCACTGTAATATCCGAGCCGAGCAGCTCGTCCGGGATAGGCTCTACCCTCATTCTATCACCTCCGTGCCGCAATACAGACAGCCTGCCGCGCGGAGTAACCTTATCACCGTTCTTCCGATATCGAGCGGCTCTGTTGTTACGGATTGACTCGACTTGGACGAGCTGCTTTGTGATGTGGAGCTTGTAGACCCCGTAGAATACGAAAAATCTCCGATGGAAACGCGTTGTTCGCTCTTGCTTGAGCTGCTGTTTCCGGAAGCGTCCTCCTGTGACTGCGAATATGCAAGCTCCTCTTTAAGTATCTCGTCGGTCTGGAATCCGCAAGCCTCCTTTACCACCTCCGCCGCCGAACCGCCCATATTCGCCACGACTCCCGCGCGACCGTTTGTAATTCCGTTCAGCACATATTCTGCGCGCTTTTCGCACCCCTCAAACAAAGACGTACTCTTATCATCCAGTCGAAATCCCAGTTCCAGATAATCCTCTTTTGTAATAATCATAAAACCCCCTGATCTAAATTCGCAAATCAAAAACCGTGCAGACCTGTGGTCTGCACTCGCCTGCCCGTGAACGCTCCGCTAACGCTGCGCGTCCACGGGCGCGTTTTTGATTTGCCTGCGTTATTTTCACGTTTATTTTAGTTATAACGCCTTAAACCCAAACTCGGATAAGTTGCTTTTAGTTATAACGCCTTAAACGCGGCTTTTATCATTTATGACGCTGTGCAAACGGCGATAGCCGCTTTCTTGTTATCCGGGATAAACAAGTCGTGATACTTGCGGTAATCAATATCCCATGCATCGGCGAATTGATTCTGCTCGGGAGTGATAATCTTCACGTTATCGGTCTTGGAAACCGCCACAGGAGCGCTCTTAGGGCAGATAATCCAGTTAATCTGCTTAGCCGTGGAATCCGCAGTAAAGCCGTCACTATCACTGAACGTATACGCGGTCTTCATTCTCGCGGACGGTACGGGAATAATTACCGCGCCGTTGATGGTCTTCACCGAGAACTCCAACTCGCCCTGCTTGAAATTGCCCGCGTCAAACGAACAATTGATCTCTGTGGACAACATCAGCGTATCATATACCGAGCGTGCCATCGGAATAACCAGCTCACCCTCGCCGCCTGTTACCTCGCGTACAGCGCTGATTTGCGAAATCAAAGTGGAAAGCAGAGTGTCCTTCGCGGGAGTGTAGGTCTTCTTGATAGACGCCGCACCCGCCAACTTGGAATAACGATACGAATCAATTTCGGGAATCACGCCTGTGCGCTGAAATTCAGCTGCCACATTTGCCGCAGCAAGCGCAAAGCCGCTCTCGTCCACGTCCAGCGCGTCAATACGGAATCTTCGTCCTCTGTCCTGAGAGAGCTTCGCTGTCTCATACTCGTATGTAATAGCGCCGCCTGCATAGCCACTGTCGCGGTC